>NZ_JADPJF010000070.1:99778-114208 GCF_023073295.1 Bradyrhizobium sp. 23
TCCGGCCACAGCGCCTTGTCCGGCTTCGAGAGCACGACACCCATCACTTCGGCAGTGCCGGCTTGCGCTGTTCGTGCACCGGTCTTCGCTTGCGCGCGCGGCTTCGCGCGCTGCTTCGTCGAGGGCTCGGCAAGCTCGGTATCGACCGGTGTCTCGGCCTCGACCTCCTCCGCCGGCTTGTCCTGCCGCAGACCCTTGAAGGCGGCCTGGCGGATATTGCCGTCGGCAGTGAAGCCGGCGAACTCGATCTCCGCCACGAGCTCCGGCTTCAGCCAGTGCACCTCGCGCGTCTTTTTCGGTGCGTTCTTGCCGCCGAAGGGGCTTTGCTTCGCCTCCATAGCCTTCAAGGACGGCATGATGCGCTTGACCTTGTCCGCGCCGAAGCCGGTGCCGACCATGCCGACGAAGGCGAGATGATCACCGCGGTGCACGCCGGCCATCAGCGAACGGAATTTGCCATTGGTGGTCTTGTAACCGCCGATCACGACCTCATGGCCGGCGCGGCATTTTGCTTTGGTCCAGCTTTCTGTCCGCCCCGAACGATAGGGCGCGTCCAGCTTCTTCGACACCACGCCCTCGAGCTCGAGCTTGCAGGCGGATTGCAGCACGGCGTCGCCGCCGCTTTCGAAATGCTCGACATAGCGAATCTGGCTCGATTTGCGCTTACGCGCTTCCAGCAGCTCCTTCAACCGCGCCTTGCGCTCGCCGAGCGGCAGCCGGCGATAATCGAGGCCTTCCGCAAACAGCAGGTCGAACGCAAAGAAGATGAGCTCCTCGGTCTTGCCGTCCGACAGCGCCGCCTGGAGCGACGAAAAATTGGGTGCTCCGTTGTGGTCGAGCGCGACGATCTCGCCGTCGACCATCATATCCGGCAGCGCGCCCGCCTCCTTCGCGATAGTTGCGAATTTTTCGGTCCAGTCGAGGCCTTTGCGCGTCTTCAACGTCGCCTTGCCGCCCTCGACCCGCAGCTGCACGCGGTAGCCGTCGAACTTGATCTCGTGGCACCAGCCGTCGCCGCCCGGCGGGCGCTCGACCGACGTACAGAGCTGCGGCGCCACGAAATCCGGCATCTCCGCCGCCTTGTTCGCGGTCGTCGCGGTCGTCGCTTTCTTCTTGACTGTTTTGCCGGTTTTCAACGCCGCGCGGGGCGCCGGCTTGACCGTGCGCTCTTTCGCCTCGTCCGCCCGGTTGGACTGCCAGACCGCGTCGGCCTTGGCCTTGGTGCCCTTCGCCAGCATGAACGGTTTTGGCGCACGGCCCTTGCCTTCGGCGATCTGATCCATCGCGCGGCCGGAGGCGACCGATTTGTCCTCCTCGAGAATGTCGTTGTCTGCGCCCTCGCGAACATATTCGTCGCGATGCTTGATCAGGAGCCAATTGGTCCGTTTGCCGCCGGTGCGGTCGTTGCGCATGCGCACCAGGACCCAGCTGCCGTGCAGCTTCTCGCCGTGCAGCGTGAACTTCAGATCGCCCTTCTTGAAACCGCGTTCGGGATCATCGGATTCCCAGGTGCCGCGATCCCACAGCATGACCGTGCCGCCGCCGTACTGGCCTTCCGGAATCGTGCCTTCGAAGTCGCCATAGTCGAGCGGATGGTCCTCGACCTCGACGGCCAGCCGCTTGTCGTGCGGATCGAGCGAGGGCCCTTTTGTCACCGCCCAGGACTTGAAGACGCCATCGAACTCGAGCCGCAGATCGTAGTGCAGCCGCGAAGCGTCATGCTTCTGAATCACGAAGCGGCGCTGCTTCGACGGCGCCACCGCGGTCTTGCCCGATGGCTCGGGCGTCTTCTCGAAATCACGTTTCTGTCGATACTTGGAGAGCTTTTGCAGCACGACTGGTCCCGGATTCTCTTTGGCGTGAAGCCCATCACGGCCCGCATCCCACCCGGAACCAAAACCCCGCGGGACGGTTGGGGTTCCAAAATGACTCGCAGACGCTGGAGAACGGAATGGCACCGCGCGCCTATTGGAAGGGAACGTTGAAGCTCTCGCTGGTCAGTTGCCCCGTTGTGCTTTATCCGGCGACCACCGCGGCCGAGAAGACGCGGTTTCACATGATCAACCGGGAGACCGGCAATCGGTTGAAGCAGCAGATGATCGACGCCGAGACCGGCGACGTCGTCGAGAGCGACCAGAAGGGGCGCGGCTACGAGCTGCGCAAGGGCAAATATGTCGAGATCGAGCCGGAGGAGCTCGAAGCGGTCCAGATCGAGAGCAACCACACCATCGACATCGAGAGCTTTGTGCCGAGCGACGAGATCGACCAGCGCTATCTCAACCACCCCTACTACATCGCGCCCGACGGCAAGGCCGCGGTCGATGCTTTTGCCGTGATCCGCGACGCCATGAAGGACCAGGATCGCGTCGCGCTCGCCAAGATCGTGCTCACCAATCGCGAGCACATCATCGCGATCGAGCCGCTCGGCAAGGGCCTGCTCGGCACCACGCTGCGCTTCCCCTACGAACTGCGCGACGAGGACCAGTTCTTCGACGACATCAAGAGCCCGAAGATCACCAAGGACATGGTTGAGCTCGCCGGCCATATCCTCCAGACCAAGACCTCCCATTTCGATCCCAGCAAGTTCAAGGACGACTACGAGACCGCGCTGAAGGCCCTGGTGAAGCGCAAGGCCAGCGGCAAGACAATCGAACTGCCGGAGCCCGAGGAGAAGCCGAGCAATGTGGTCAGCCTGATGGATGCGCTGAAGCAGAGCTTGAAGGGACGCGGCGGGAAGAAGACGGCGGCGAAGTCCCATGCGCGCCGGGCGTCGGGGCGAACGGGCGCCGCGAAGAAGACGCATCGGTCGACAGCGCGGCAGAGGAAGGCGGGTTAGCTCTCCACCGCGCACCTCACTCTCTTCCCTCATGGTGAGGAGGCGCGAAGCGCCGTCTCGAACCATGCAGGCCTCGCTGCAACAGTCGGGACCTTCATCCTTCGAGACGCGCGTTCCGCGCTCCTCAGGATGAGGGATGCAGCGTCAATCCCCCGCCTTCAGCCGATAGCCGATCCCCGTCTCCGTCAGCACATGTTGCGGCCGTTCCGGATCCGCTTCGATCTTTTGCCGGAGCTGGCGGACATAGACGCGGAGATATTGCGCGTCGGTCAGCTCGTCCCATAACTCCCTCAGCAGGAAGCGGTGGGTGAGCACCTTGCCGGCGTGCTGCACCAGCACACGCAGGAGGTCATATTCCTTCGGCGACAGTTTGACGTCGCGCTCGCCGACCCTGACGACCCGGCGCACCAGATCGACCGAGAGATCGCCGGCACGAAACACCGGCCGTTCGCCCTGGATCTGAAGCTGGTGGCGCAGCGCGGCGCGCAGGCGCGCCAGCAGCTCGTCCATGCCGAACGGCTTCGTCAGGTAATCGTCGGCACCCAGATCCAGCGCCTGCACCTTGCCGGCCTCATCGCCACGGCTCGACAGCACCACGATCGGCACAGCTTCGTTGCGGGCGCGGATGGTACGCAACAGCTCATGGCCCTGGATGTCGGGCAGGCCGAGATCGAGGATGATCAGCGCGGGATCCTCGCTGAGCTTCTCCAGCGCGGTCTTGCCGTTCGACGCCTCCAGGATCTCATAGCCTTGCGTCGAGAGCCCCATCCGCAGCAATTTGCGGATCGGCGGCTCGTCGTCGATGACCAGCACTTTGATCGGGGCGGCGCTCATGCGGCGGTATCCAATGCACGGGTCCGGGCGGGAATGGGCAGACGGATGGTCAGAACCGCGCCGCTCCGGTCGCTGCGATTCGCCGCCGAGATCGTGCCACGCATCGCCTCGACGAAGCCGCGGGAGATGGCGAGCCCGAGCCCGGTGCCGGGACGGACATGGTCGCCCTTCTGCACGCGATAAAACTTGTCGAACACCCTCTCGAGCTCCTCAGACGGAATGCCGTCGCCCTCGTCGGCAATCTGGAGCACCACATGATCGCTGTCGCGCCGGCTGCGGATCGAGACCGTCGCGTGGGGCTGCGAATATTTGGCGGCGTTGTCGAGCAGGTTGAACAGCACCTGCTCGAACAGCACCGCATCGAGCTGGAGCATAGGAAGGTCTGCGGCCAACTCCAGCTCCACCTTGTGGGCGGTGAGGATCTTGGCTGCCCGCCGGAGCGCGCTGCCGACGATCTCTCCGAGATCGTGCAACGCAGCGTTGGGCACGATGGCGCCGGATTCGAGCTTGGTCATGTCGAGCAGATTGGCGATGAAGCGGTTGAGCCGTTCGGATTCGTCGATGACCGTCGCGAGCAGGTCGCGATTCTCGGTGTCGGAGAGCGCGCTGGCGAGATCGCGCATGGTCGAGGCCGCACCCAGCACGGATGCGAGCGGCGTCTTCAGGTCGTGTGAAATCGAGGTCAACAATGCGGAACGCAGCCGCTCGGATTCGACGGAGCGCTTGACGCGATCGACGTCCTCGACCAGCAGCACGCGTTCGATCGCCAGCGCGCCCTGGTCGACCAGCGCGTCGAGCAGCCGGCGCTGGTCCGGCGTCAGCAAGGGACCGGTGCGGTCGTTGTCGATTCCGATGACCCCGATCGGGCCGCGCCCGGTGCGCATCGGCAGGAATAGCCGTTTTGCACCAGGCAGCGTGTCCGAGCCGCGGCCTGCAGGCCGGTCATTGCTCCAGGCCCAGTTGGCGGCCGCAAGGTCGGCCTGATCGAGATCGTCCTCGGGCGGATAGCCCGACTTCACCGTGAGCAGCCCTTCGTCCGGCAACAGCAGCACCACGCGGACTTTCAGCATCAGCGCGATCTGGTAGGCGGTCGCCCACAGCACGTCGTCGAGCGTGCCGGTGCCGGCGAGCTTGCGGCTGAAAGCATAGAGCTGCTCGGTGGTCCGGATGCGGCCGATCGCAGCATCAGCCTGGGTGCGGACCCGCCCCGCCACATTCGACACCACGAACGCAATCAGCATGAAGAAAAAGAACGCCGCGACATTGGTCGGATCGGTAATGGTGAAGGTATAGACCGGCGGCAGGAAGAAGAAATTGTAGGCGAGGGACGCCGCGACACTCGCAAGCAACGACGGCCACAATCCGTAGCGCACGGCAACCGTCACCACGGCGGTCAGAAACATCAGGTCGACGTTCTCAATGCCGAAATACGGCTTGATCGCCACGGCGGCAGCGAGGCCAAGCGCGGTGATCCCGACCGCCTTCAGATAGGGCCGCCCATCGAACGGGTCCGATCGCGTTGCGGTCTGTACCGCCGTCTTCGGCGGCGGCTCGTTCGTGAATTCGTCGCCAGGGATGACATGCACGCTGATGTTACCGGCGCGGCGCACCAGATCGTGCACGACGGAGCCGCGCGTCATCTCGAACCAGAGCGAGCGCGTGGACTTTCCGATCACGATCTGGGTGACGTTGTTGCCCTGCGCGAAGTTGACCACGTCGTCGGCGAGGCGGCGGCCGACGCCCGGAATCGTCAGTGCCTCGCCGCCGAGCGATTCCGCGAGCCGCAGCGTATCGGCGAGCCGGTCGCGCTCCTCATCGGACATTTGCAGGGACCGCCGCGTCTCGATCGACACCGCGATAAACGGCGCGTGCAGCCGGTCGGCCAGCCGCTTGGTGTAACGCACGAGGCTGGCCGCGCGCGGATCTTCGCTGATGCAGACGAGGATGCGCTCGCCTGCGGCCCAGGGACCGGCGATCGCGTTCGCCTGCATGTGGCTGAGTAGCTGCTCGTCGACCCGTTCGGCCGTGCGCCGCAGCGCGAGTTCACGCAGCGCGGTCAGGTTGCCCGGCGAGAAATAATGCTCCAGCGCCCGCTCGGCCTGCCTGGGGACATAGACCTTGCCTTCCTTCAGGCGCTGGATCAGGTCGTCGGGCGTGAGGTCGATCAGCTCGATGGCGTCTGCGCGGTCGAACACCGAATCCGGCACGGTCTCGCGCACCCGCACATGGGTGATCTGCGCGACAACGTCGTTCAGGCTCTCGATGTGCTGGATATTGACGGCGGTGCAGACGTCGATGCCGTGGGACAGCAGCTCCTCGACATCGAGATGGCGTTTTGGATGGCGGCAAAGGGGAGCATTGGTGTGGGCGAGCTCGTCGACCAGCGCGATTTTCGGCCGGCGCGCGATCACGGCGTCGAGATCCATTTCTTCGACAATCTGGCCGCGGTAGTCGAGCTTCTTGCGCGGGATCACTTCCAGCCCACGCACCAGCGCCTCTGTCTCGGCCCGGCCATGGGTCTCGACGAAGCCGACCACGAGGTCGATGCCGGCCTTGCGCTTGGCGTGGGCGCTTTGCAGCATCTCGTAGGTCTTGCCGACGCCGGGAGCGGCGCCGACGAAGATTTTCAGCTTGCCGCTCACGCCCTCCTCCCGGCGCGCGGCCTCCAGCAGCGCCTCGGGCGAAGGACGTTGTTCGGGATCGCGGCGCTCTCGGACCATCAGATCAATATAATCATCCGCGCGGACCTAGCCTAGACTACTTCGTGGCACGATCGAGCGCGAGATTCAGAGTCAGCACGTTGACCCGGGGCTCGCCGATCAGGCCGAGCAGGCGGCCCTGGGTGTTGGAAGCCACCAGTTGCTTGACCTGATCCTCCGGCACGTTTCGCGCCTTCGCGACGCGCGGCACCTGGAATTGCGCCGCTTCCGGCGAGATATCCGGATCGAGGCCACTGGCTGAGGTCGTCACGAGGTCGACCGGCACGGCGGCATTCGGATTCTCGCCCCTGAGCTTGTCCACGTCTTCCTGCAGCCGGTCGGCCAGCGCCTTGCTGGTCGGGCCGAGATTTGAGCCACCCGAATTCGCGGCGTTGTAGGGCGCCGGTACCGTCTTGGTCGAATCGTTCGGATTCGGCGCCACCGTCGCCGAGGGACGGCCGTGGAAATATTTGTCGTCCTTGAACTCCTGCCCGATCAGGGCGGAGCCGACCACCTTGCCGTCGCGCTCGATCAGGCTGCCCTGCGCCTGCGCGGGGAAGATCGCGCCGGCAATAGCGGTCATCGCGAGCGGATAGGCTAAGCCAGTGATGGCGGTGAGCACCAGCAGCAGGACGATGGCGGGGCGGATTTCTCTGAGCATGTGTTTCTCCTATTTCTTTCGTCATTGCGAGGGGCGAAGCGACGAAGCAATCCAGTCTCTCAGCCGCGGCAAGAATTCTGGATTGCTTCGCTTCGCTCGCAATGACGGGGTTAGGCCAAATGCAAAGCGGTCACCACGAGGTCGATCGCCTTGATGCCGATGAAGGGAATGACGATTCCGCCGAGGCCGTAGATCAGCAGGTTGCGCCGGAGCAGTGCGCCGGCCCCGACCGCGCGATAGGCGACGCCCTTCAGCGCCAGCGGGATCAGCGCGATGATAACAAGCGCGTTGAAGATGATCGCCGACAGGATGGCGCTCTGCGGGCTCGACAGATTCATGATGTTGAGCACATTGAGCTGGGGGTAGAACGCCAGGAACATCGCCGGGATTATCGCGAAATATTTCGCGACGTCGTTGGCGATCGAGAATGTAGTCAGCGCGCCGCGCGTCATCAGGAGCTGCTTGCCGATCTCGACCACCTCGATCAGCTTGGTCGGATTGGAGTCGAGGTCGACCATGTTGCCGGCCTCGCGAGCCGCCTGGGTGCCCGTGTTCATGGCGACACCGACATCTGCCTGCGCGAGCGCCGGCGCATCGTTGGTGCCGTCGCCGCACATCGCCACCAACTTACCCTTGGCCTGCTCGTCGCGGATCAGCTTGAGCTTGTCCTCGGGAGTTGCCTGCGCCAGGAAGTCGTCGACGCCGGCTTCCGCTGCAATCGCGGCCGCCGTCATGGGATTGTCGCCGGTAATCATGACGGTGCGGATGCCCATGCGTCGCAGCTCGGCAAAGCGCTCGCGGATACCGCCCTTGACGATGTCCTTGAGCTGGATGATGCCGAGCAGCTTGCCGTCCCGGGCGACCGCCAGCGGCGTGCCGCCGGCCTTCGATATGTCGTCGGCGATGGTCTGAATCTCGCGGCCGATGTCCGAGAGCCCGGCGGGCTGGATGGAACGAGCCGTGTTGCCGGAGGCGACCACCAGCGGTCCACCGCCACCGACATAGTTGAGGATCGCATCGACCGCGCCCTTGCGCACCGACGAGCCGCCGGCGTCGACGCCGCTCATGCGGGTCAGCGCCGTGAACGGGATGAAGGTGGCTCCCAACTCGGCCATGTCGCGGCCACGGATACTGTATTTTTCCTTGGCCAGCACCACGATCGAACGGCCCTCCGGGGTCTCGTCGGCGAGCGAGGCGAGCTGGGCCGCGTCCGCCAGCTCCTGCTCGGTGACCCCGCGCACCGGGCGAAAGGAGGTCGCCTGGCGGTTGCCGAGCGTGATCGTTCCGGTCTTGTCGAGCAGTAGCGTGTCGACGTCTCCGGCGGCCTCGACCGCACGGCCGGACATCGCCAGCACGTTGAAGCGGACCAGACGGTCCATGCCGGCGATGCCGATCGCCGACAGCAGTGCGCCGATCGTGGTCGGGATCAGCGTCACGAACAGCGCGACCAGCACAACCACCGAGATCGAGCCGCCGGCATAGGCCGCGTAGCTCGGGATGGTGACGGTGGCGAACACGAAGATGATGGTGAGGCCCGCCAGCAGGATGTTGAGCGCGATCTCGTTCGGAGTCTTCGCCCGCTCGGCGCCCTCGACCAGCTTGATCATACGGTCGATGAAGGTCGAGCCCTGCGCTGCCGTGATCCGCACGCGAAACCAGTCGGACAGCACCTGGGTGCCGCCGGTCACCGCCGAACGGTCGCCACCGGATTCGCGGATCACGGGTGCGGACTCGCCGGTGATGGCGGCCTCGTTGACGGACGCGACGCCCTCGATCACCTCGCCATCGGAGGGAATGGTATCGCCGGCCTCGACCAGCACGATGTCTCCGACCTTGAGGCTGGTGCCCGGCACCAACTTGAAGGTGCGGTCAGAGCCGGTCAGTAACTTGGCCTGGCTCTCGGTGCGGGTCTTGCGCAGCGATTCCGCCTGCGCCTTGCCGCGGCCTTCTGCTACCGCTTCGGCGAAGTTGGCAAACAGCACCGTGAACCAGAGCCAGACGATGATCTGGAAGGTGAAGCCGAGATTCTCACCGGCGGTGAGGAGATCGCGCAGGAAGATCACAGTGGTGAGCGCGGCCACGATCTCGACCACAAACATCACCGGATTCTTGATCATCAAGCGCGGATCGAGCTTGATGAAGGACGCGCGGATCGCAGGCACGACGATCTTGGGATCGAGCATCGCCGAGACGGACGCGCGTTTTTGCCGTTTCGTGGTATCCATGGAGGTCACTCCAAACAATCAGAAGGCGGTCGATCAGAACACTAGTCGTTCAGAACACCTGGCCGGCGTTCATCGCGAGATGCTCGACGATGGGGCCGAGGGCGAGGGCCGGGAAGAAGGTGAGGCCGCCGATGATCAGGATCACGCCGACGACGAGGCCGACGAACAGTCCGCCAGTCGTCGGGAGGGTGCCCGCGGACGGCGGGATCGATTTCTTGGCGGCCAACGACCCCGCAATCGCCATCGCCGGGATGATCATGAAGAAGCGGCCGACGAACATCGCGCTTGCAAGCGTGAGGTTGTAGAAGAAGGTGTTGCCGATGAGGCCAGCGAAGGCCGAGCCGTTGTTGCCGGTCGCCGAGGTGAAGGCGTAGAGCACCTCGGTGAAGCCGTGCGGTCCGGCATTCGCCATCGAGGCGGCCGCCGCCGGATAGGCCACACCGACCGCCGTCCAGCCGAGGATCATCAGCGGCAGCACCAGGATCGCGAGCATCGCCATCTTGACCTCGCGCGCCTCGATCTTCTTGCCGACATATTCCGGCGTGCGACCGACCATCAGGCCCGCGACGAAGATCGCGAGGATGACGAACAGCAGCATGCCGTACATGCCGGCGCCGACTCCGCCGACAATAATCTCGCCGAGCTCGATGTTGATCAGCGGAATCATGCCGCCGAGTGCGGTGAAGCTGTCATGCATGGCGTTGACCGCGCCGCAGGAGGCGGCCGTCGTGATCACGGCGAATAGCGAGGACGCGACGATGCCGAAGCGGACCTCCTTGCCTTCCATGTTGCCGCCGGTCAGGCCGAGCGCGTGCATGGTCAAGGTGCCGCTGGCTTCCGCCCAATAGGTGATGGCGACACCGGCGAGGAACAGCACGCCCATCACCGCGAGGATCGCCCAGCCCTGGCGCTGGTTGCCGACCATGCGACCGAACACGTTGGTCAGCGCCGCACCCAGCACGAAGATCGACAGCATCTGAATGAAGTTCGACAGCGCAGTCGGATTCTCGAACGGATGCGCCGCGTTGGCGTTGAAGAAGCCACCGCCATTGGTCCCGAGCATCTTGATCGCGACCTGCGAGGCGACCGGGCCCACGGCAATTGTCTGCTTGGCACCCTCGAGGGTGGTCGCCTCGACATAGTCGCCGAGCGTCTGCGGCATGCCCTGCCAGACCAGGAACAGCGTGTAGACGATGCAGATCGGCAGCAGGACGTACAATGTGCAGCGGGTGACATCGACCCAGAAACTCCCGACGGTGCGTGCCGACGCACGCGAGAAGCCGCGGATCAGCGCCACCGCCAGCGCGATGCCGGTTGCCGCCGAGAGGAAGTTCTGGTGTGTCAGGCCGAGCATCTGCACGAGATAGGAGATCGTGCTCTCACCGCCGTAGTTCTGCCAGTTGGTGTTGGTGATGAAGGAGATCGCGGTGTTGAAGGAGAGATCCGCGGCGACAGCGCTTTGGCCGGCCGGATTGAACGGCAGGACGGCCTGCAACCGCATCACGCCGTAGATGATGAGGAAGCCGCCGACATGGAAGAACAGCATGGCGACCGTATAGGTCAGCCAATGCTGCTCGCGCTTCTCGTCGACGCCGGAGAACCGGTAGATGCCGGCCTCGATCGGACGCAGCACCGGAGACAGGAAGGTCCGCTCGCCGTTGAACACGCGCGTCATGTACCAGCCGAGCGGTTTTGTGAGCGCGACGGTAATGACGCAAAAGAGAATGATCTGGAGCCAACCGATCATAGTCATGATATCAACCCTTCAGGCTTCGTGAGCACGGTCAGAACCGCTCGGGCCGCAGCAGCGCGTAAGTGAGGTAGAACAGGAGGCCGAGCGAAACGGCGCCGGCGAGCGAATAATCGAAGATCATGGCCGCTCCTTCAAAGCCGTTCGCAGGCGTAGGTGTAGCCAATCGCAAGGGCGAAGAAGCCGAAGCTCAGCGCCAGCATCAGAATGTCCATCATGGAGATACTCCTCGTTGCGCCATTGATTTGGACGCAACCGTTTCTCGGGAGACCCGGTCGGCGCGTGAAAGGAAATGCCAGTGCATTTCCACCGCGCCCACCGGGACCTTTGACCGTGCTGAAGTGCCACCCCAGGCATAGGTTTTCGAGACGAGGGCCGTGGCGAAGTTATAGGAATCTCATAAAAGGCCGAGGCTGGCCTGGTCGGACAACGCTCGCGAGGCACATCACATCGTCGTCCCGGCGAAGGCGGAGAATGGCGCGCGACCGCCCCCATCCCGCACTTATGAAATCCCTATATCTCCCGCCCCGCCCCCATCTCGTTTTCAAATGCCGTTTTGGCCATCTTGGAGAGGCCGGCCGACTGACCGACGCCACCTCCAGGAGGCCTGACATGACCACCGCCGCTCTCCGACACTACGATCCACCGTCACTTGGCAACCGCTTGCGCAATGCGCAGGTGATGACGCAACCGTTGATGCTCGAGATCATCGACAAGGCGTGTCGGCACTTCCCTTCGCTCGGACAGATCGAGCCCACCGCGCGCGTCACGCGCCTGATCGAAGCAGAAGCCTGGGCCGATGCCGCGCTGGCGCTGATGGAGCTGAAGCTGCCGCTCTGGCAAGTCCGCCGCATCGCCTATGACGAGGGTGAATGGCATTGCGCTCTCTCGCGCGAGCGCGAATTGCCGGACTGGCTCGACGCCGCGGTCGAGGCGCGCCACTCCGATCTCGCGCTCGCACTGCTGTCGGCTTTCATCGAGGTTCGGGCATTGGCCCTGGAAGTTTCGCGTCCGAGCGTTCCCACTGTTCGCCCCGCGCCTGACTCGCTCTACGAGGCCGGTAGGCTGCGAAAATATCGGCTAGTGGGCGCGGTCCTGACGCCCGTCATCACACTCGTGGCGCGCGGGCTCGGAGCATAAACCGTCACGCCCATCGACCGCGAATTGACCATGGCTGCCTACGGGGCGAGCAACCGGCTCCGCAGCGCGGTCGCGACGCCCGGCTGAAGGCACGTCTCCCGCACCAAAAACACTCGGCCGATCTGGCGCAGTTTCACGGAACCGTGTAGATCGGTTTCATGAGCATCAGCAACGTCAACGTGGTCGCCCATCCCCTGGTCCAGCACAAGCTCTCCCTGATGCGGGAGAAGGACCGCTCGACCAAGAGCTTTCGCGAAATCCTGAACGAGATCGGGATGCTGCTCGGCTACGAGGTGACGCGCGACCTGCCGCTGGAGCTGGTCGAGATCGAGACGCCGATTGCGCCGATGCGGGCGCCCAAGATCGCCGGCAAGAAGCTCACGCTGGCGCCGATCCTGCGCGCCGGCGTCGGCTTCCTCGACGGCATGCTGGCGTTGATGCCCTCGGCGCGCATCGCTCATATCGGGCTCTACCGCGATCCTGATACGTTGCAGGCCGTGGAGTATTACTTCAAGGCGCCGCAGGACCTGTCGGACCGCACCGTGATCCTGATGGATCCGATGCTGGCGACCGGCAACTCGGCCTGCGCCGGCGCCTCGCTGCTGAAGGCGCGCGGCGCCCGCGACATCCGCTTCGTCTGCCTTCTGGCGGCGCCTGAGGGCATCGCGCAGTTCCAGAGCGAGCATCCGGACGTGCCGGTCTGGACCGCCGCGATCGACGAGCGGCTCAACGACCACGGCTATATCGTGCCGGGGCTGGGCGACGCCGGCGACCGGATGTTCGGCACCAAGTAGACAGGTGCGCGCGATCGGGTTAGTTCGATTGCCATGGGCGCCAACGAATTTTCGCTGCAATCGCTGATCCGGGCCGAGGCCGCCGCCGATCCCGCCTTCGTGTTCGACGGCACGCCGGTCTCGCGCGCGGAGTTCTCGGAAAAGATCGAGCAGACCGCCGCCTGGCTTGCCGCGCGCGGTATCGGCAAGGGCGACGTCGTCGCGGTCTGGCTGGTCAACCGGATCGAATGGATCGCACTGCTGTTCGCCGCCGCCCGGCGTGGGGCAATCGTCGCCGCCGTCAATACACGCTACCGCAGCGCGGAGGTCGCGCATCTCCTGAAGCTGTCCGGCGCCCGTGTGATGGTGATCGAAGCCGCGTTCCGCTCGATCGACTTTGCCGCTATTCTCGCCGACGTCGCCAAGGACGAGGTGCCCGCGCTGCGAGAACTCGCGGTGGTCGGCGCGGATGAGATTCCCGCCCAATGGCCATGCGTACGTTTCGACGCCTTCGACAAGCCTTATCCGCCGGCTACGCCGGAGGAGGAGGACGTCGATCTGCCTCTGCTGCTCTACACGACGTCGGGCACCACCAAGGGACCGAAGCTTGTCGCGCATTCACAGCGAACATTGGCCACGCACGCCGCCGCCGTTGCCAAGGCGCTCAAACTCTCGCCGCAGCGCCATGCGCTGCTGGCGATGCTGCCGTTCTGCGGCACTTTTGGCATGACGAGCTTGCTCGGCTTCGTCGCAGCGGGCGCGGCCGTCCATGCGCTCGACGCCTTCGAGGCCGCGCCGGCGCTGAAGATTCTCCGCAAGTGCGGGATCACGCACGCCTTTGGTTCCGACGAGATGTTCCGCCGCATCCTGGCCCTCACCGACGCGCCGCATCCATTTCCGCATGTCGAGGCATGCGGCTTTGCCGCGTTCCAGCCCGGCTGGCGCGAGCTTGCGGCGGAGGCCGAAGCGCGCGGCATGCCGTTGCACGGCCTCTATGGTTCGAGCGAGGTGCAGGCGCTGTTCTCGATCGCACGCTCGAGTGATGGCTTCGCCGATCGCATTGAGGGCGGCGGCTGGCCGATGTCGCCGGAGGCCAAGGTCCGGGTGCGCGACACCGAGACCGGCGAACTCGCCCCTCGCGGCGTCTCCGGCGAGATCGAGATCCGTGCGCCGTCACTCTTTCTCGGCTACTACAACAATCCCGACGCGACGCGCGACGCCTTCACCGCGGACGGCTTCTTCCGCACCGGCGATATCGGCCAGCTGCGCGGCGACGGCTCCTTCGTCTACGAAACCCGCGCGGGCGACGCCATGCGGCTCGGCGGCTTCCTGGTTGCGCCCGGCGAGATCGAGGACGAACTCAAATCGTGCGCTGGCGTGGCCGACGCCCAGGTCGTCGCGGTCGATCTGAAGGGAAACGCACGCTGCGTTGCCTTCGTGATCCCCGCTCGGGAAACCCACCACGAGCCGCCGCGGCAGGACGCGCTGATCGCGCGCCTGCGCGAGCGGCTC
>NZ_JADPJF010000070.1:114354-117242 GCF_023073295.1 Bradyrhizobium sp. 23
ATCCAGCGCGCCCGGCTTCGGGCCATGGCGATGGACCGGATCGCGGCCGAATAGCTCTGCCGTAGCGCGTCACGGTGATCGGGCGCGAATATCGCGGCGCCCGGCAATGGTACGTGTTCGAGCTTAGTATGACTTGGCCAGTCCAAGCACCTTTTCCGCGATGAAGCTCAGCGCAAGCTGCGGGCTGACCGGCGCGATGCGCGGAATCAGAACTTCACGCAAGTAACGCTCGACGTGAAACTCCTTGGCATAGCCAAAACCGCCATGGGTCATCACCGCCTGCTCGCAGGCGTGATATCCGGCCTCACCCGCAATGTATTTCGCGGCATTGGCGGCGCCACCGCAAGGCATGCCCTTGTCGTATTGCCAGGCCGCCGACATCACCATCAACCAGGCCGCCTCGAGCTCGACCCAGTTTACAGCCAGCGGATGCTGAATGCCCTGGTTCTTGCCGATCGGCCGGTTGAACACCACGCGGGTCTTGGCGTATTCGGTCGCGCGCGACAGCGCGAGCTTGCCGAGGCCGACGGCTTCCGCGGCGATGAGAATGCGCTCGGGGTTCATGCCTTCGAGGATGTACTGGAAGCCTTTGCCCTCTTCGCCGATGCGATCCTCCATCGGGATTTCAAAGTCCTCGAAGAACAGCTCGTTGGAATCGACGACCTTGCGGCCCATCTTCTCGATCTCGTGGACCTTGATCCTGTTGCGGTCGAAGTCCGTATAGAACAGGCTCAGCCCATGCGTCGGCGAGCGCACGTCCTCCAGCGGCGTGGTGCGCGCCAGCAGCAGGATCTTGTGCGCGACCTGCGCGGTGGAGATCCACACCTTCTGGCCGTTGACGATATAGCGGTCGTTCTTGGCCACCGCTCGGGTCTTGAGCTGGGTGGTGTTGAGGCCGGTGTTAGGCTCGGTCACGGCAAAGCAGGCCTTCTCGCGGCCCTCGACCATCGGCGGCAGCATGCGCTTGCGCTGTTCCTCGGTGCCGAACACGACCACGGGATTGAGACCGAACACGTTGATGTGCACCGCGGAGGCGCCGGACATGCCGGCGCCGGATTCCGCGATGGCGCGCATCATAATCGCGGCTTCGGTGATGCCGAGGCCGGAGCCGCCATATTCCTCCGGCACGCAGATGCCGAGCCAGCCGGCGTCCGCCATGGCCTTGTGAAAGTCGTGCGGGAAGCCGCCGTCGTGGTCCTTCTTCAGCCAATAGGCGTCGGGAAAGTCTTCGCAAACCTTTGCGACGGCGTCGCGAATGGCTTCCTGCTGAGCGGTGAGCGCGAAATCCATATTCTTGATCTCCTTCTTGGGAGAAGCGAACGCGCAATCTCCCCCTCGTCGCGTTCCCCACGCGAAGGCCGTGGCGGATTGGTGCGCCCGAACGTGCCTTCGCTTGCGTTCTTTAACTTGAAAAGCAGGGTACAGATACGTGAATTTCCCTATCAACTGTGTGTAGCATGCATAGGGTCATGCGGCGCGAGGATGCGAGCGCGCCGTTATTTCGCAGGGAGGAAACCGCGATGGCCGGACTTTATTTCGAGGAGTTTTCGGTGGGCCAGGAGTTCAGGCATCCCCTGACGCGGACCGTCACGGAGATGGACAACACCCTGTTCAGCCTGCTGACGCTCAATCCGCAGCCGCTGCACATCGACGCACATTTTTCGGCCCAGACCGAGTTCGGCCAGCGCATTTTCAACAGCCTTTACACCCTCGGCATCATGATGGGCATGACGGTCTATGATACGACCATGGGGACCACCGTTGCCAATCTCGGCATGACGGACGTCACTTTTCCGAAACCGGTCTTCCATGGCGATACGCTGCGGGCGACGACAAAGGTGCTTTCGTTGCGGGAATCCAAATCGCGCCCCAAGGCGGGCATCGTCGAGTTCGAGCACCACGCTCTCAACCAGAACGACGAGATCGTCGGCAAATGCCGCCGCATGGCGATGATGCACAAGAGGCCGGTCTGATGCGTTCGATGCTGTTCGTGCCGGGCGACTCCCCGCGCAAATTCGAGAAGGCCAGCGAAGGCAACGCCGACGCGCTGATCATCGATCTCGAAGATTCCGTCGTCACCGACAAGAAGCCGGAGGCGCGCGGGTTGACGCTGACGATGCTGAAGGGCCGCAACAAGCCCCACCAGCTCTATGTCCGCGTCAACGCGCTCGACACCGGCATGACGCTCGCCGACCTTGCCGCGGTGATTCCGGGCCAGCCCGACGGCATCGTGCTGCCGAAATCGCAGGGCGGCGACGACGTGCGACAGGTCGCGACCTGGCTGGAAGCTTTGGAAGCTGCGGCTGGTATCGCCATTGGCTCAACACGCATCGTCTGCGTCGCGACCGAAACCGCAGCTTCGATCTTCGGGCTCGGCAGCTACAAGGGCTGCTCTCCTCGCCTCGCGGGCCTGATGTGGGGCGCGGAAGATCTCTCGGCCTCGCTCGGCGCGACTGAGAAAGCGGCGGGCGGCGTGTTCCACAGCCCTTATCGTCTGGCCCGCGATCTCTGCCTGATGGCGGCCGCCGCGGCCGAGGTCGCGCCGATCGACACCGTCTATACCGACATCGACAATCTCACCGGACTCGAACAGGAAACGCGCGCGGCGCGGCGTGACGGTTTCTCGGCGAAAGCGCTGATCCATCCCAAGCACGTCGACGTGGTCAACGCGGCGTTCGAGCCGACCGAAGCCGAGCGCAATTGGGCCGAGAAGGTGATCGCGGCGTTCGCGAGCAATCCGAACTCCGGCACGCTGCGCCTCGACGGCCAGATGATCGACAAGCCGCATCTTCGCGCCGCAAAGAAGATCCTCGGCCAGAGTTAGATCAGGACGCCGCGCTGCGACAGATGGGATCGAAGCCACTCTCAGCGTCGTCGTGGCCGGGCTT
>NZ_JADPJF010000070.1:117404-120851 GCF_023073295.1 Bradyrhizobium sp. 23
CGGCCCCTCACTTTCCGCAGGCGGGGAGAGGGAGCGTTAGACGATCTTGATCGACATATCCGGCAAGCCGTCGAGCTTGCACAACAGCACGTCGCCCTTCACGACCGGGCCGACATTCTCCGGCGTGCCGGAATAGATGATGTCGCCGGCCTTCAGCTCGAACGCTTCCGACAGTTTTGCGATTTGCTCGGCCACGCTCCAGATCATCTTGCTGAGATCCGAGCTCTGCTTCACCGTCCCGTTGATCGCCAGCGAGATGGCGCCCTTGTCGAAATGCCCGGTCTTGCTGGCCGGGTGGATCGGACCGATCACCGCGGCGTGGTCAAAGCTCTTGCCGATCTCCCACGGCTTCTTCTCCGCGGCCATGCCGTTCTGGAGATCGCGCCGGGTCATGTCGAGGCCGAGCGCATAACCATAGACATGGTCGAGCGCCTTCTCGGCCGGGATGTTGCTGCCGCCGGATTTCAACGCGGCGACCAGCTCGACCTCGTGGTGATAGTTCTTGGTCAGCGACGGATAAGGATGATCGGCGACCTCGCCCACAGCGACGTTCTGGATCGCGTCGGTCGGCTTCTGGAAGAAGAACGGCGGCTCGCGGTTCGGGTCCGAGCCGCGCTCGATCGCGTGCGCCGCGTAGTTGCGCCCGATGCAGTAGATGCGGCGGACCTGGAACACCTGAGTTTCGCCGACGATCGGGATGGTGACCATCGGCACTGGAAAGATCGGCTTCGGGCCGGCCTGCGCCGCGGCCGGCGCAACTTCCGCGATTGAGGCAGCACTTACCGCCGCGGCAATTGCGAGCAGCTCCCGTCGCGTTGCTGATGTCTCTTTCATGGCTTGTGCTCCCTTTTTATGTTCGTTGGGCGCATCATGCGCGCCGAGCCGCCTGATAATCAATATTCAGTATGCCAGCAATGCTGGACCGGCAGGTCGTCTAATTGAGAACAGGCCGGCTGCAGCCGAGCCTTCCGAAACCCGCTCCCTTTCGCCCTAGCATGGAACTTGCATAAATTCTGGGCGACATGGACGCCGCATGAACCTCATCAGCCTCGATATCCGCATGCTCCGGTCGCTGATCTCCGTGGTCGAGACCGGCAGCATCACCGAGACCGCGCGGCGGCTGGGCCGCACTCAGCCGGCGATCACTCTGCAATTGCAGCGGCTGGAGGAGCTCACCGGCAAGCACTTGTTCGAGCATGTCGGGCGCCGGCTCACGCTGAGCGAGGACGGCACCACGGTTCTCACCTACGCCAAATCCATCCTGAGGTTGCATGACGAATTGATTTCGCAGCTGGCGTCACAGGAGATCGAGGGTCAGGTCGTGCTCGGCACGCCCGACCTCTATGCCGCCTTCATGCTGCCGCAGATCCTCAGCGTGTTCCGAAAATCATTCCCGCGCGTCCAGGTCGAGCTCAATTGCGCGCTCTCGACGCCGCTGGTGGGCCTCGTCAAGCGCGGCGATGTCGACATCGCGCTCGTCACCCGCATGAACGATTTTACGGGCGGCCAGGTGGTACGGCGCGAGCAACTGGTCTGGATGACCGGCGAGCAGTCCTCCGCGCACCAGGAACGGCCTATCCCGCTGGCGTTGCTGCCGCCCGGCAACATCTATCGCGACTACGCGATTGACACGCTGGAACGTGCGAATCTGCGCTGGCGCATCGCCTGCGTCAGCGAAAGCGTCGGCGGCCTCCAGGCGGCGGCCTTCGCCGGCATGGCCGTGACCGTACTCGGCCGCAGCGCGCTGGTGCCGGCGATGCGCGAGATCGGCCCGAACGAGGGCCTGCCGCCGCTGCCGAAGATCGAGCTGCTGCTTTACAAGTCGAGCGGCGCGACCTCGAAGGCGGCGACCGCCTTGCACGACTATCTCGCGCACTATCTGCGCCTCGACGAGGAGCTCAGCGGCCGCGGCGAGCCGATCGAGCTGGGATAAAGCCATCCGGACGTTCGCGCAGCGATCGTCCCAAACTGCGTCCCGGGTCCACGATCGCAGACAAAGAGCGACCGGCTTGCTGCGGTGATATCCTCTTTGATCGGCCTAGCGAACGAGGCGGTTGCTTCCTGCATTGGCATTGCGCGGCTCGGTTGCTGGAGCCACTCGGACGAGGACCGTGAGCGGTGTGCCGTTGCGCAGCAGAGCGAGCTTCACCTCGTCGCCGACCCGCGCAAGACCAATGGTATTGCGCAGCTGCGCGGCGGTGCGGATCGGGCGGCCCTCCGCCGTGGTGACAATGTCGCCCTTGTGCAGGCCAGCCTTCTCGGCCGGCGAATCCGCGGCAACTTCGGCGATGAGCGCGCCTTCGGTGCGTCCCTTGTTGACGGACGGGTGGAGGTCCTTCAGCGAAATGCCGATGCGACCGCGCTCGACCCTGCCGGTGGCGATGATCTGCTCCATCACCTTGCGCGCCATGTTGACGGGAATGGCAATGCCAATACCGACATTGCCGCCAGCGGGCGAGATGATGGCCGAATTTATGCCGACCAGTTCGCCCTGCAGGCTGACCAGCGCGCCGCCGGAATTGCCGGGATTGATAGCGGCGTCGGTCTGAATGAAGTCTTCATAACCCTGCTTGCCGAGGCCGGTTCGGCCTAGGGCGCTGACGAGGCCCGACGTCACCGTCTGGCCGAGGCCGAAGGGATTGCCGATCGCGAGCACGAAGTCCCCGACTTCCAGTGCGTCGCTGTCACCGAGGGGAAGCGCCTTCAGTCCGGTCGGATTCTGGATCTGGAGCACGGCGACGTCCGTCGGCGAGTCGCGGCCGACGACCTTTGCGGAAAACTGCCGGCCGTCCTTGGTCGTGATCTGGAGGGCGGAGGTGCCTTCGACCACGTGGTTGTTGGTCAGCACGTAGCCGCTCCGGGCATCGACGATCACGCCGGAGCCGGTCGCGCTGACTTCCTTCTCGATCTGCCTCGGAACGTCGAAGAATTCGCGGAACAGCGGGTCACGATAGAGCGGATTGTCCTCGCGTACCCGGCCGTGCACCGAGATGTTGACCACCGCCGGCGTCACCTGCCGAACCAGAGGCGCCAAAGTCGGAACCGAGCCGCCCGGCTTCAGATCGGGGATCTGGCCTGCGGCGGGATGTGACGCCGTCAGTATCAGCACCAGCAACGCAAGCGAGAACGAACGCATAGCAATCGTCTTCATGACCAGTCGCATCGTCTGAGATTGAAATCAGAGAGCCGCTTCACGTTTGTCTGGCGGCACGTCCGCCAGCCTTGCAAGGCTAGAAATGGAATGGCCCAGGCCGCGGAGACCTGGCCGACCAGCACCAGAGCAAGAACGGCCTGCGTGAGCATCACGCGCCTCGCCGTTCTGCGGCGGCCCAAGGCCGCCGCAAGCGCATCGGGACGCCGCCGCCGCGCGGCGGGTCGTCGTCGTCATTGTCGCCGTCGAGCCGGCGCAGGGCCGCGAGAATATCGGCGAGCCGAATCGTACGGTTC
>NZ_JADPJF010000070.1:120927-152409 GCF_023073295.1 Bradyrhizobium sp. 23
GGAATTTCACGCAAAGCGGGACAGGATTCGACGGCGTACATGTCGGACGCCCATGACGACAGAATATCCGCTTCTCCGGCGTGGAGAGCTCCTTTGCATTCAGGACATCCGCGGGCGAACCGTAGTGAACCGCGGGATGAAACAGCGGGTTGAGATTTCCGGAATTCGTATTCACGTTTGTCATCGGTTGGGCCTCCCCTGACGCTCCTTTCGAAGGGATGGATGTGCTGATGATCGAATGGCCGTTCTCTCATGCATGTGGGAGCGCGGCGCGCATATCTGAGCGCCGCGTTCCACCATTCCCCTCGATCGAGCGCTTAGGCTGCTTTCTTCTGCTCGATCTGAGTTGCAGGAGAGGCCGCGCCCGCGATCTGGATCCGGCGCGGCTTCATCGCTTCCGGAACCTCACGGACGAGGTCGATGATCAAGAGGCCGTCCTGGAAGGACGCCTGCTTCACCTGGACATAATCGGCCAGGTTGAACACGCGCCGGAACGGCCGTGCGGCGATACCCTGGTACAGATATTCGCCCGTCGCACCTTCGGGCTTCTTGCCCTCGACGGTCAGCGCATTCTGTTCGGCCGTCACCGTGATATCGTTGACGCCAAAGCCCGCCACAGCGAGGCTGATCCGGTAGTGATCTTCGCCGGAGCGTTCGATGTTATAGGGGGGGATAGTTGTCTTCGCTCGCCTGGCGCAGCGCGCTGTCGACGAGACCGGCCAGATGATCGAAGCCGACGGTGGAGCGCCACAGGGGCGCGAAGTCAAACGTGGTCCTCATAACCAAGTCCTCCAAAGAGCAAGATGGATACGAAAGAGCGCAGGACAGGGTTTTAGACGGGTCCAAAGACACCGGCCCGGCGCCCGCTCCGGGCCCCTCGCGGGCACCCGGCACACCGCTCTCGCGGCGAAAATGATTTAGAAGAACGCAAGTCGACTTCAAGAGGGCCCCTCGAAAAATTTTTCGGACGCAGAGGCCGACCGGGAGGACGCGGCCGGCCCGCTCCAGGCCGGGTTCGGCTCACGCCTTCGCGCGGGCACGATCCGGTTCGCGCAACGCCAGCTGCGGCCAGAACGCCGCCCATGGCTGGGCCGCTTCGAACGCAGCGGCGATGCGGAAGATCGTGGGCTCGTCGAGCCAGGGAGCGACGATCTGCAAGCCGATCGGCAGCCCATCGCGATCGAAGCCGCAGGGCAGCGTCGCGGCCGGAAGGCCGGCGAGATTGATCGGCCAGGTGAAGGGCGACCAGCCGAGATGCGGATCGACATTGCCGCCGTCGATCGTGTCGACGCCGAGGCGGCCGGCCTCGAACGCGGTCACCGCGACGGTCGGCGTCACCAGCGCATCGACGCGCTCGAACAGCTTCAGGAAGCTGCTGCGAGCCTGGGCGCGGCGATACCCTGCTTCGATATAGTCCGTGCCGCTGTAGCGCCTGCCGGCACTGATGACGTCAAGATAATCTGCTTCGGAGCTGGCGAGATCGGCCGGGCTCTTGCTCGAGACCGCGCCCGCCTGTTCGGTAAAGGCGATCGGCTTCAGCGTGTGCTCCAGGATCCCGGGATCGAGGCCCGGACCATCCATGGTGACCTGCGCGCCGCAGGCATCGAGAATGGCCAGCGCCTTGCCGAACGCCGCGCGCACATCGGGGCTGACCGCGGCGTAGCCGAGATCGGCGCTGGCGCCGATGCGAATGCCGTTCAACGGCGCGGCCTTCGTATCGAACCGACGCGCCGCCACCGGCAGGCTCGCGGGATCGCGCAGATCGTAAGCAGCGATGATCTCCAGCGTCAGCGCGGCATCCGCGACCGTGCGCGTAATCGGCCCGGTATGCGCGAGCGAGCCCCAGGACGGTGGCGAGAAGCCGGGCGAACGGGGCACCAGGCCAAAGGTCGGCTTCAGGCCAAACACACCGCAGAAGGACGAGGGCACGCGGATCGAGCCGACCCCATCGGTTCCGATCGCGATCGGACCGCAGCCGGCGGCAACGCCCGCCGCCGCGCCGCCGCTCGATCCGCCACTGGTGCGACCCGGGTTCCAGGGATTGCGCGTGGTGCCGGTGACCGGGCTGTCCGCCGTCAACTTGTAACCGGACTCGCAGGTCGTGGTCTTGCAGGTGACGATCGCACCCGCTTCCTTCAGCGCTGAGACAACCGCCGCGTCGACATCGGGCACGAACGCCTTGTTCATCGGTGAGCCGCCATAGGCCGGCACGCCCGCGACAAAGACCAGGTCCTTGATCGTGACGGGGACACCGGCGAGCGCTCCCTTGGTCTCGCCGGCGCGCATCTCCCTGGTGAGACGGTCGGCCTCCGCCCTCGCCTGCCCGTACATCGGCGTCACCACCGCGTTGCAGGCCTCGTTCGTCGCCTCCAGTGCGGCAATGGTGTCGTCGACGACATCGCGCGGAGTGAACGCCTTGCGCCGGTAGCCGGCCAGGATCTCGGTTGCGGAAAGCGAGCCAAGGCCAGTCGGCACCGGCGGGAAGGCCGTTCGGCCGGAACCATCAGTCATCATCAACCCTAAAAGAGCTAGCTGAGCGCCGCGTCGACGGCGCGCTTGGCCATGACCGTGACGAGATGTGCACGGTAGTCGGCTTCGGCGTGGATATCGGAGGTGAGACCGTCGGTGTCGATCCTGATCGCCGCGATCGCGGACGGATCGAAATTTCGCGACAGTGCTTCTTCCATCGGGGGAACGCGGAATACGCCGGAGCCCGCGCCGGTCACGGCCACGCGAACACCATCGGCGAATTTCGCGACGAACACGCCGACCAGCGCATAGCGCGACGCCGGCGCCTTGAACTTGGCGTAGCCCGCCCTGAGCGGCACGGGAAAGCGGATCGCCGTGATGATCTCGCCAGGTTCAAGCGCGGTCTCGAACAGACCACGGAAGAACCCGTCGGCCGCGATCTCGCGCGTGCTGGTGACGACGGTCGCGCCCAATCCGAGCACACCTGCCGGATAATCGGCCGACGGATCGTTGTTCGCGACGGAGCCACCGATAGTGCCGCGGATGCGTACGGCGGGATCGCCGATCATCGAGGCCAGCGCGGCGAGACCCGGGATCTTCGTCTGCACCAGCTTCGAGGCTGCTACCATGCCATGTGGCGTCATTGCACCGATGGTGATGGTGCCGCCGTCGTTGGTGATGCCCTTCAGATCTCCGAGCCTCGACAGGTCGACTAGGGCTGGCGGACTGGCGAGCCGCTGCTTCAGCGTCGGGATCAGCGTCATGCCGCCGGCGAGGAGCTTGCTGTCTTCGATCGAGGTCAGCAGTTTGGCAGCGTCGGGAATCCGGTCCGGCTGGTGATAGGCAAACGGCTTCATTGTCATCCTCCCTATTCCGCAGCGACCGGCAGCGACGCGTTCTGCAGCAGGCGCCAGATCCGGTTCGGCGTTGCCGGCATGTCGACATGGGTGACGCCGAGATGCGACAGCGCATCGACCACCGCGTTGATGACGGCGGCCGGCGAACCGATGGTGCCGACCTCGCCGCAGCCCTTCACGCCCATCGGCGTGTGCGTACACAGCGTCGAATGGGTCGCGATGTTCATCATCGGCATGTGGTCGGCGCGCGGCATGCAATAGTCCATCAGCGAGCCCGATAGCAGCTGGCCCGAGCCCTCGTCATAGACCGCGTTCTCGTACAGCGCCTGACCGACGCCCTGCACGATGCCGCCGTGCAACTGGCCCTCCACGATCATCGGGTTGATGACAGTGCCGACGTCGTCCACCGCGGTGTAATTGACCAGCGTCACCGTGCCGGTCTCCGGGTCGATCTCGACCTCGGCAATGTGGCAGCCGCCGGGATAGGTGAAGTTGACGGGATCATAATAAGCCTGCTCTTCGAGCCCCGGCTCCAGCACTTCGAGCGGATAGTCGTGCGGCACGTAGGCGGCGCCCGCGATCTCCTCGAACGTCCTCATGCGGTCGGTGCCCGCGACCGAGAATTTTCCGGCCTCGAACTGGATATCCACTTCGGCCGCTTCAAGCAGATGCGCCGCGATCTTCTTGCCTTTCGCGACCACCTTGTCCGTCGCCTTCGACAGCGCCGCGCCGCCGACCACCAGCGATCGCGAGCCATAGGTACCCATGCCAAACTGCACGCGATCGGTATCGCCGAACACGATGTCGACATTGTCAAAAGCGACGCCGAGTTTTTCTGAGACGATCTGCGCGAACGTCGTCTCGTGGCCCTGGCCGTGATTATGCGTGCCGATCATCACCGTGACCTGGCCGGTCGGATGCACCCGCACCGTGGCACTCTCATAAAGCCCGCCACGCGCGCCCAATCGTCCCGCGAAGCGCGACGGCGCGAGGCCGCAGGCCTCGACATAGGTCGAGTAGCCGAGCCCGCGGAATTTGCCCCTGCGCGCCGACTCCGCCTTGCGGATACCGAAATTCTTGACGTCGGCCGCGACAAGAGCGCCGTCGAGACACCCCATCGGATCGCCGGAATCGTACTGCACCAGCACCGGCGTCTGGTACGGATAAGCCTCCTTTGGGATCATGTTGCGTCGGCGGATCTCGACGCGGTCGATGCCCATCTCGCTGGCTGCGACGTCGACGATGCGCTCCAACACGAAAGTCGCCTCGGGCCGGCCTGCGCCGCGATAGGCGTCGACCGGAACGGTGTTGGTGAACACCACCTTCACGTTGCAGTAGATTGCCGGCGTGGTGTAGACGCCACCGAGCAACGGTCCGTAGAGATTGGTCGGGATGTTCGGTCCGAAGGTCGAGAGATAGCCGCCCATATTGGCGAGCGTGTTGACACGGAAGGCCAGAAACGTTCCGGTCTCGTCCAGTGCGAGTTCGGCCTCGGTGACGTGATCGCGGCCGTGGCGATCGGAGACGTAGCCTTCCGACCGGCTCGCGACCCATTTGATCGGCCGCATCACGCGCTTGGCGGCCCAGGTGATCACGGCCTCTTCGCCGTAGTGGAACTGCTTGACGCCGAAGCCGCCGCCGACATCGGGCGCGACCACGCGCAGCTTGTGCTGCGGAATGTTCAGCACCAGCGCGCCCATCAAGAAGCGCACGACATGCGGGAACTGGCTGGTGGTCCACAGCGTGAAGCGATCCGTGCCGGGCTCGTATTCGGCGATCGCCGCGCGCGGCTCCATCGGGTTGCCGATCAGCCGGTTGTTGACGAGGCTGAGCTTTGCGACATGGGCCGCCTTCCGGAAGGCGGTCTCGACCGCGGCCTTGTCGCCGAGCTCCCAATCGCAACAGATGTTGTTCGGCACGTCGTCGAACAGTTGCGGCGCGCCAGGCCGCACGGCTTCGAGCACGCCGACCACCGAGGGCAGCACCTCGTAGTCGACCGCCAGCAGCTCGGCTGCCGCGCCGGCCTGCGCCGGCGTCTCCGCGACGACGAAAGCCACCATGTCGCCGACGAAGCGCACCTTGCCCTGCGCCAGCATCGGGAACGGCGGCTCCTTCATCGGCACGCCCTTGGCATCCGAGATACCCCAGCCGCAGGGCAGCGAGCCCAGCTTGTCCGCGGCGGCATCCTCGCCGGTCAGCACCGCGATGACGCCGGGCGATGCCAGCGCCGCACTCTTGTCGATGCCGCGCAGGATTGCGTGTCCGTGCGGCGAGCGCACGAACACACCCGCCGTCATGCCCCGACGCTTGATGTCGGAGACGTAATTGCCGCGTCCGGTGAGGAAGCGCTGGTCCTCTTTCCGTTTAGGTGAAGCGCCGATCCCGATCACATGGCCCATGGTCACTCTCCCTTGGCCGCGTTCATGGCGGCGGCGCCTGCCATGACCGAGATGACGATGTTCTGATAGCCGGTGCAGCGGCAGATATTGCCTTCGAGGCCGTGACGGACGTCGGCCTCCGTCAGGTTCGGCTTCTCGGCCGCGAGCGCCACCGCCGTCATCAGCATGCCGGGTGTGCAAAAGCCGCATTGCAGACCGTGATGCTCGCGAAATGCCTCTTGCATCGGATGCAGCCGGTTCGAACCCGGCGCACCTTGCAGGCCCTCGATGGTGAGCAGCGTCGCACCGTCGAGCGCGGGCGCAAGCAGCGTACAGCTCTTCACCGGCAGGCCGTCGAGGTGCACGACACAGGCGCCGCACTGGCTGGTGTCACAGCCGATATGGGTGCCGGTGAGGTTGAGCCGCTCGCGCAGCAGCTCGGCGACCAGCGTCGCCGGTTCGACATCCACAGTTGTCGGCCGTCCGTTGAGTGTGAAGGATATCTGCACGATCATACTCCTGTGCGCGACGGGTCTTTAGGCGAGTGGAAGCGCGCTGCCGGTGGCCCATGTGGCCATCACGACATCGCCGACGGTGAAGGGATCCGCGAAGAAAGTCTTTTCCGGCACGTAGGCCACGAACGCGTCGTCCGGCACGGTGTCGAGCATGACCTTGACGAAATAGCCCTGGTATTCGATCGCGAGCACGCGACTCGGCAGCGAGGTGGAGCAGCCCGGCGGCAGCGCCCTGCCCGGCCGGACCAGCGCGACATCGTCGCGGCGCACGGCGATGTCGATCTTGTCGCCGACGCTGACCGTGGACCGCGCCTGAAGCGGGACCTCGATGCCATCAGGCGCGGCCTGTGCGAGCGTAAAGGTCGAACCGTTGACCTTCTCGACCCGTCCCGACAGCACGTTCTGCCCGCCCATGAACTCGGCGACGTAACGATCATGCGGATGGGCGTAGACATCGCGTGCCGCGCCCGCCTGCTTGATTCTGCCTTGCTCCATCACCACCACCAGATCGGCAAGCGCGATCGCCTCGAGCTGGGTGTGGGTCACGTGGACGAAGGTGATGCCGAGCTCCTGCTGCATTCGCCTGAGCTCCTGGCGCATCTGCACGCGGAGCTGCTCGTCGAGGGCGGACAGCGGCTCGTCGAGCAACAGGACCCTCGGCTCGGTGATCGCGGCACGCGCCAGCGCCACGCGCTGCTGCTGGCCGCCGGAGAGCTGCGCTGGAAGGCGGTCGGCGAATTGCGTCAGATGCACCTTCTCGATCATGGCATCGGCAGCGCGCAGGCGATCGGCCTTCGACATGCCGCGCACGCGGAGCGCAAAGGCGATGTTCTCGCGCACGGTGAGATGCGGGAACAACGCGTAGGACTGAAACATCATCGCGGTGCGCCGCTGCACCGGCGCGAGCCCGACGACGTTCTGGCCGCCGATCACGATCTCGCCGGCGGTCGGGTCCTCGTGGCCGGCGATCATGCGCAGTATCGTGGTCTTGCCGCAGCCGGAGGGGCCGATGAAGCAGCAATAGGCGCCGTCGGCGATCTTGAGGTTGACGCCGTCGACCACATTGCCGACTCCGTCAAAGCTCTTGCAGACGCCAGCCAGTTCGATATCGCCGCGATCGCTCTTCATTTCCCAGCTCAACCCTTTGTGCTGCTGCCGCGCTTCTTCTGGATCAGCACGATGCTGCCCAGGCTCGCGCCGATGACAATGAAGGAGACGATGGTGGTCACGGTGCCGAGCGCATAGAGCGAAGGCGAGGTGACGTTCAGCGTCATGCTCCAGATCTCCAGCGGCAGCGTGTTGAGCGAGCCCGCGGTCTGGAGGCTGCGGGCGAACTCGTCGTAGGAGAGCGTGAAGCCGAACAGCGCGACCGCCACCAGGCCGGGTGCCAGCACCGGGATCATCACCAGCCGGATCGACTGCCAACGGCTGGCGCCGAGGTCGTAGGCCGCCTCCTCCCAGACGTGGTTGAAGCGCGACATCACCGCGAACATCACGAGCACGCCGAACGGCAGCGTCCATGACAGTTGCGCGCCGAGCGCCGAGGTGTACCAGCTCGCATTGAGGCCGAGGGCCTGGAACAACAGACCGGTACCGAGGCCGAGCACGAGTCCCGGTGCGACCAGGCTGCCGATCATCATGTAGAACACGACGGTGTCGCCGCGAAAGCGCTTGCGAAAACCGAGCCCGGCCAGGAACGACACCACCACCGTGATGATAGTGACGATGATCGCGAGCTTGATCGAACGATCGAACGAGCCCTTGACGTCGCCGGTCCGCACTTGGGTGAAGAGATCGACGAACCAGTGCAGCGAAGTGCCCTTCATCGGGAACACGAGGCCGCCACGGATGTCCTGGAACGACAGGACGTAGATACAGAACATCGGGCCGTACAGCGCAATCACATAGAACGCGAACAGTGTCGCCAGAACATAGAACGTCCACGGCCGACCGCCCTTGCTCGGCGCAATCGCCTTTGTCACCGGCGCGATCGCCTTTGACACATCAGCCTTGGGCATGTCGGCGAGAACCGCACTCATCGCGTGATCTCCTGCCTGATGTCGACCGTGCGCAGGATCAGCGAGACGATCGCGACCAGCACCAGCGTCAGCAATACTGCGCTCGCCGCCGCGGTCGGATATTGCAGCACGCCGACATCCTCGTAGAAGGCGCTGACCACAGAGGCCGAGCCGCCGCCGGACATCACCTTGACCACGAAGAAATCGCCCATCACGATCGAGACGACGAAGATGGTGCCGAGGGCGATGCCGCTCTTGGACATCGGCACCACGATCAGCCGCATGATGTCGAAACGACTGGCGCCGGCATCGATCGCGGCCTCGATCAGCTTCTTGTCGATCCGTGCCATGGAATTGAAGATCGGCACGATCATGAAAATGGTGAGCTGATGGACATAGGCGATGACCACCGCAAGGTCGGAGAACAGCAGCACCTCAAGCGGCTGGCGGATCACACCGAGTCCCAGCAGCGCCTGGTTGATCAGGCCTTCCTTGCCGAGCAGCGGAATCCAGGAAATCATCCGGATGATGTTCGAGGTCCAGAACGGCACCGTGCAGAGCAGGAACAGGCCAATCGCCAGTAGTTGGTTGCGGACGTGGAAAACCAGGAAGTATGCGACGAAGAAGCCGATGATCAGCGTGAGGATCCAGGTCAGCAACGTGAACTTGATCGTCGCCAGATACAGCTTCAGCGTCAGCGCCGAATGCAGCACCTCGACATAGCTTGCGAGCGTGAAGCCCGGCGTCAGCCCGCCGAAGCCGTCGGTGGCGAAGAAGCTCGCGGCCAGCACGACCAGGATCGGCGCCACGAAGAACGGTACAAGCACCAGCACGAGCGGCGACACGTAGAGCCAGCCGGCGAGATTTGCGCGTGGTGGGGTTTGAGCTGGACTAAGACTTGGCTGCATGTCGGCAAACGCCTCGAAGTCGGTCATTTGGCACCGGCGCATCGCCGCGCCGGCGCTTCGTTCACGTCAGGGAAAGCAGGTTTCAGGCCACCTTGAAGTCGTTCCAGCGCTTGTTCATGTAGGCGGCTTCGTCCATCAGCGTGTTCCAGCAGGAGATGTTCTTGACGCGGTCGAGGAACGAGCCGCCGTCACGCTTGGTGCCGCTCTTCTCCATCGGCACGCCATAGGGGTCGTTGACCACCTCGGGCGCGGGCTGGCCCTCGTACCAGAATGCCCATTCGGCCGCCGTGAGGAATTTCTTCGCAGTCGAGGGGACCGGGCTGTAATAGCCGTAGCGCGCGACGAAACCGCCCTGCCAGCCCGACAGATACCAGTTGAGATATTCGTAGGCCGCGTCCAGCTTCTTGCCGGAGAGATGTTTCATCAGGCCCATGCCGTTGCACCAGCCGCGATAGCCTTCCTTTCCGTTCTTGATGTTGACCGGCGCGTAGACGCAGGGGATTTCCTTCACGCGTACCGCGGCAACCGCCGGCGACCACATCGACTGGATGACCACTTCGCCCGCCGCCATCAGCTGCACCGACTGGTCGAAGGTGGTCCAGGTCGCGCGGAACTGGCCCTGCTTCTTGAGCTCGATCAGCTTGTTGCAGGTGAAGTCGATCTCCTCCTTGGTCATGTTGCCTTTGTTTCCGTACTTGATCAGCCCGGCGCTTTCGAAGCAGAGCGCGGCGTCCATGATGCCGATCGCGGGCACGTCGAGGATCGCGGCCTTGCCTTTGAATTTCGGATCGATCAGATCCTTCCATTCCGTGACTTCATGGCCGACGAGGTCGGGGCGATAGCCGATGGAGTCGGCGTTGTAGACCTGCGGCAGGAAGGTCGCCCATTCGGTCGCGCCGTCGCTCAAATCGGTCGAATCGGGCTTGGCGATATACATGGCCTCGTAGGGCGAGATGCCCTGGCGCGGGATCTTGTGACCGTCGATCTCGCCCTTGGTAAAGATCGGCAGGATGTTGTCGAACTCCTTGACCTTCTTGACCTCGATGCCCTGGATCACGCCGCGCTTGGCAGCGAGCTTGGCCTGCCAGCCCTCGAGATCGGCGATATCGACCGTATTTGGCTGGCTTATGAAGCGGTTGATGGCGGCGGAAGTGTCGAGGTTCTGCATCGTCACCTTGAAGCCGAGATCCTTGGCCGCCTGGTCGCCGATCGCCTTCACCACCGAATAGGACACGCCGACATGGCGCAGCTCGATGTCCTTGATCTCCTGCGCCCAGATGGTCGGGAATCCGCGGATCGCGTCCGATCCTGCAGCCGCGCCGGCCACCGCCGCGGCGCCCTTCAACAGCGTGCGCCTGCTCAGCTTTTTCGCAGACTTGTCGCTCGTCCCCGCCGGATTGGCAGTGGATGTCCCCTTGTCCCTGTCAAGCATGGCAACCCTCGTTGGCTACAATGAACGTGCGCACCGGTCGCCATTGACCGGCTGCGGATGTGATCAATTGCGAGGGAGGCTATGGGCGGGAGGTCGTGAAGTAAAATTGGAAGTAAAAATTCGCTGCATAAACGCGGCTAATGATTCGCCCCGCTGCACCGGCTTTTGGCAACGCGCATAAGATGAAGGCGGCCCTCAGGACTTGAGCGAGTCCCGCGCGGTCTCCGGCGCTATCAACGTTGCGATGATGGTGATGACCGACAGTGCGATGATATACACCGACACCGGCCAGTACGAGGCGGCCCATGCAAGCAGTGCCGTCGCAATCAGCGGCGAGAAGCCGCCACTGAGCGCGGCGGCAACGTTGGCTCCCAGCGATGCGCCGCTATAGCGCACCTGGGTACGGAACAGCTCCGGCATGAAGGCCGCCTTCGGCCCGAACAACAGCGCATGCGTCAGTGTCATCGTCACGACGAGCGCGAGCGTGATCAGCGCCGGCTCCCTGGTGTCGAGGAACCAGAACAACGGAAACGCCAGCGCCACCGAGAACACGCCGCCGGCGAGATACAGCGCTTTGCGGCCGAAGATGTCGGACAGCCAGCCTGCGAGCGGCAGCGTCGCGAGCTCGACGAGCGCGGCATAGACCACCGCGTTGAGGATCACCTGCCGCGGAAGGCCGAGCTGCGTCGTGGCATAGACCACGGTGAAAACAGTGAGGAGATAAGCGAGCCCGACTTCGGACACCGTGATGCCGATCGCCAGCAGGAAGCTGCGCCAGTCGCGGCGCAGGACTTCCAGCACCGGCTGCGCCAGCACCTCCTTGCGCTCGAGCACCTCCTTGAAGTGCGGCGTCTCCGCGAGTTTCAGCCGCACGATGAAGCCGACACCGACGAGCAGGATGCTGATCAGAAACGGCACGCGCCAGCCCCAGCTCAGGAAGTCCGCTTCGGGCAGCTGCGTCATCAGACCGAAAATGCCGGTGGACGCGGCGACGCCGACGGGGAAGCCGATCTGCACCAGACTGCCGTAAAAGCCGCGGCGGTTGCCGGCGTGCTCGGCCACCATGACCACCGCGCCGCTCCACTCCCCACCGAGCCCGATGCCCTGGACGAAGCGCAAAATGACGAGGAAGATTGGCGCCCAGACGCCGATCTGGCTGTAGGTCGGCAGGCAACCGATCAGGAACGTGCCCAGTCCCATCGCGAACATGGTCGCGACCAGCATCTTCTTGCGGCCGAGCCGGTCGCCGTAATGCCCGATGATCGCACCGCCGATCGGCCGCGCGACAAAGCCGACCGCATAGGTCGAGAACGCCGCCAGCGTGCCGACCATGGGATCGAAACTCGGGAAGAACAGCTTGTTCAGCACGAGCGCCGCCGCCGTGCCGTAGATCAGGAAGTCGTACCACTCGATCGCGGTGCCGAGCGCGGCTGCCCACACCACATGCGCCGTCGTCGATTTCTCCGCCGCAGTGGAGACTCCCGATGCTGCCGTCATTGCCATCCGCCCCAAGATTCCTGGGCGACATGATGGCCAATCGTTGTGGCGGTTGCAACTTGCGGGAGTGTTAGTTCTCCCAAGATCAGAATGCGAGATTTTCGCGCCACTGCCTCCTCACTGTCGTCCCGGCGAAGGCCGGGACCCATAATCACAGGGAGGAGTTTGGCAAAGACCGGCGCCCTGGTACTGCGACCGCCCGACTTCGAGAGATCACGCGGTATGGGTCCCGGCCTTCGCCAAGACGACGCGGATCCTTTATTCTCCATTGACAAACTTATTTGCTAATATCTAACTTGCTGCCACAATAGCCGGCCGCGCCAAGCGCGCCCATAAACGAGAGGGAACGACGATGAGAGGGTTTTTGGCCTGCGCCATGCTCGCGGCCATGACTTCGGCTGCCATGACCACCGTTGCGAACGCGCAAATCTCCGACGACGCCGTGCGGATCGGCGTGCTGACGGATCTGTCGAGCTGGGGCCGCGACAACAGCGGGCCGGGCTCCGTGGAGGCCGCGAAAATGGCCTTGGAGGAATTCGGGCCCACCGTGCTCGGCAAGCCGATCGAGATCATCAGCGCCGATCACCAGATGAAGACCGATGTTGGCGTGCAGATTGTGCGCGGCTGGTTCGACAACGGCAAGGTCGATGCCGTCGTCGACATCCCCAATTCCGGCATCGCGATCGCCGTCCACAATATGGTGCGCGAGCGCAACAAGATTGCGCTGCTCTCCGGGCCCGGCGCGAGTTCGCTGACCGACGAGCTTTGCAGCCCGAACACCGTGCACTTCACCTACGATACCTACGCGCTGTCGAAGGTGACGGCCTCCGCCGTGATCAAGGAAGGCGGAAAATCCTGGTACTTCATCACGGCCGACTACGCCTTCGGGCAGCAGCTCGAGAAGGATGCCACGCGCTTCATCAACGAGATGGGCGGCAAGGTTTTGGGCGGCGTGAAGCACCCCACCAATACGGCCGATTTCTCGTCCTTTGCACTCCAGGCGCAAAGCTCGAAATCGGACGTCGTCGCTTTCGCCAATGCGGGCCAGGACACCGACAATGCCATCAAGCAGTCCGGCGAGTTCGGCCTGGTGCAGGGTGGCCAGAAGCTGGTCGGCCTCCTGATGTTCGACACCGATGTCCACGCGATCGGCCTCAAATCCGCGCAGGGTACCTACATGACCACGGCCTCGTACTGGAACATGGACGAGGCGACCCGCGCATGGTCGCGGAAATTCTACGAGCGCACCAAGGTGATGCCGACCATGATTCAGACCGGCGTCTACGGCTCGGTGCTGCATTATCTCAAGGCCATCAAGGCCGCCGGCACCGATGATCCCGCCAAGGCGATGGCCAAGATGCGCGAGCTGCCGATCGAGGATACATTCGTTCATGGCGGACGCTTGCGCGAGGACGGCCGCGTCATTCGCGACATGTATCTCGCCAAGGTGAAAACACCCGAGCAGTCCAAGGAACCGTGGGATTATTTGGAGATCATCAAGACGGTGAAGGGCGAGGACGCCTTCCGCCCGGTCTCTGAGTCGAAATGTCCGTTGCTCAAGAAGTGAGGCCTGCATGACCGGCAACGAGCGCAACGAGACTTACGAGTGCGATGTGCTCGTGGCCGGATCGGGCTGCTCCGGCATGTCGGCCGCCATCACCGCGCGCTATCGCGGCCTCGACGTGCTGATCGTCGAGAAGGAGCCGCGCTTCGGAGGCACCACCGCCCGCTCCGGCGGCTGGCTCTGGATTCCCGGTACCTCGCTGGCCAAGGCCTACGGCATCGAGGAGACACCGGAGCAGGCGCGGACTTACCTGCGGCACGAAGCCGGCAACAACTTTGACGCCGCGCGCGTCGATGCATTCCTGAGCGCCGGGCCCGAGGCGATCGATTTTTTCACCAGCAAGACGGCGCTCCGTTTCGACATGCCGCTGGTGTTCCCGGACTACCACGCCGAGGCGCCCGGCGGCGCCCAGGGTGGTCGTTCGATGGTGGCGCGCCCGTTCGACGGCCGCGAACTCGGCGACCAGATCAAGACCCTCGGCATGCCCCTGCCCGAGCTGACCGTATTCGGCATGATGCTCGGATCCGGCAAAGACATCGTCCATTTCATGCGCGCGACGAAGTCCCTAAGCTCGGCGGTCTATGTCGCAAAGCGCCTGTCGCGGCATCTGATGGACGTACTGCGCTATGGCCGCGGCATGACGCTGACCAACGGCAATGCGCTCGCCGGGCGCCTGGCAAAATCGGCCCAGGACCTGAAGATACCGATGTGGCTGTCCTCGCCGGTGCGCGAGCTCACTGTCGAGAACGGCACTGTCACGGGCGCCATTGTCGCCCGCGACGGACGCGACGTCCGCATTCGTGCGAGACAAGGCGTCGTGCTCGCCTGCGGCGGTTTCCCGCATGATGTCGAACGGCGCAAGAAGATGTTCCCGCACGCGCCGACCGGGAACGAGCATTTTTCGCCGGGACCGACCGGCAACACCGGCGATGGGCTGCGGCTCGCAGAACGCGCCGGCGGACATGTCGAGGACAGGCTGCCGAACGCGGCAGCCTGGGTCCCGGTCTCGGTCACCAAGCGCAAGGACGGCTCACACGGCGTGATGCCGCATTTCATCGACCGCGCCAAACCCGGCGTGATCGCGGTGATGCGTGACGGCAAGCGCTTTGCCAACGAGGGCAATTCCTATCACGACTTCGTCCAGGCCATGGTCAAGGCGGCGAAACCCGGCGAGGAGATCGCGGCGTACCTGGTCTGCGATCACCAGACCCTGCGCAAATACGGCCTCGGCTGCGTGCCGCCGTTCCCGATGCCGCTGGGTCATCACCTCAAGACGGGATATCTCATGCGCGGCGAGACACTGGAGGCACTCGCGGCAAAAGCGGGTATCGATGCCAGCGCGTTTACCGAGACCGTCAAGCAGTTCAATGCGACCGCACCACAGGGACACGACGCAGCCTTCGGCAAGGGCTCAAAGGCCTATAACCGCTACCAGGGCGATGCGCTGCACGGCCCGAACCCCTGCGTCGCGCCGATCGAGAACGGCCCGTTCTACGCCATCAAGATGGTGGTCGGCGATCTCGGCACCTATGCCGGCATCGTCACCGACGAGAACGCGCGGGCGCTCGATGCGGAGGGACGGGTGATTCCCGGGCTCTATGCCGCCGGCAACGACATGGCGAGCATCATGGGCGGCAATTATCCGGGCGCCGGCATCACGCTTGGGCCGGCGCTGACCTTCGGCTACATTGCCGGCCGTCACCTCGCCGACAGCGCCGCCAAGCGCAACGCGGCGTAAGCCACGCCAGGAAGCGCATGAAGAGAGAAAGCCGCGGCATCCAGTCGATCGAGGTCGGCGGCGAATTGCTCCGCGCCCTCGCCCGCAGCGGCGAGCCGATGATGCTGCGCGATCTTGCACGCGAGGCCGGCATGACGCCGGCCAAGGCGCATCCCTATCTCGCCAGCTTCTCCCGCATCGGCCTGATCGAGCAGGACGAGACCACCGGCCGTTACGAGATCGGCGCACTGGCGCTGGAGCTCGGCCTGATCAGCCTGCGCCGACTGTCCGGCGTACGCATCGCAGGACCGAAGATCGCGGCGCTCGCAAGCCAGATCGGGCATGCGGTCTCGCTCGCGGTCTGGGGCACGCACGGCCCCACCGTGGTGCAGCTCGAAGAACCCGGCCAGCCCGTTCACATCGTGATGCGCGCCGGTTCGGTGATGGCGCTGCTGGAGACGGCCACGGGCCGGGCCTTTGCGGCCTTCCTGCCGGAAAAGACGATCAACGCCGCACTCGAAAGCGGCCTCGATCGTTACGGCGTCGGCTATAATCCGAAGCGCGCTGTGAAAGGCGCGAAGGTCACTGAGATGCTCACAGAGGTCCGCAAGCACGGCCTCGCCCGCGCGCTCGGCGACCCACTGCCCGGCGTCAACGCATTCTCTGCGCCGGTGTTCGACCATTCCGGCCATGTCGCGCTGGTAATCACCGCGATGGGGCCGGAAGGCAGTTTTGACGCGCGCTGGGACAGCCCGATCGCCCATGCGCTACGCGATTGCGCGGGCGGCATTTCGAAACGACTGGGTCACGGGATGACGGCTGCGGCGGAGTGATCTACTTCACCGGCACCGTGTAATTCAGAATCAACCGCCCACCATCTGGATAGATCGTCTGCCCCGTGATGTAGGACGCATCGTCACTCGCAAGAAACGCGACGACGGAGGCAACTTCGCTCGGCTCGCCGCCACGGCCGGCCGGCGTGCGTGACATCACGGTCTTGCGGGCATCTTCCGAGGTGTAGATGGACGATGCCACCATGTCGGTCAGAATCGTGCCCGGCCCGACCGCGACGACACGAATATTGTGCGGAGCGAGTGCGACGGCAGCGACCGAGGTGAGCTGCTTCATGCCGCCCTTGGACATGGCGTAGGTCGCAAGCGCCGGGATTGCCAGCAGTGCATTGACCGAGGACATGTTGATGATGACCCCGCCGCCGCCTTGCGCGATCATCTGCTTAGCCGCCGCCTGCACGCCGAAGAACGCGCCCTTCAGGTTGATGCCGATGATTTCATCGAATTCCTCTTCGGAGATCTCCAGGAGGTCCCGGTTGCGAGCGACGCCGGCATTGTTGACCATGATATCGAGCCGGCCGAACTCTTTTGCGGCAGTTGCGACCAGCTGGTCGACATCGGCACGCTTTGCGACATTGCCGACGACAGTGCGCAAGGCATCCGGTCGCGCGAGTTCGGCGGCCGTCGCGGCCAAGCCCTCGGCATCGACATCCGAGATGACGACCTTGACGCCGTCGTCCAGGAATCGCTTTGCGCAAGCCTTGCCGATACCGCGCGCCGCGCCGGTGATGGCGGCGACCTTGCCGGATAGTTTCATGGTCTCACTCCAGAGTAGCTGCTTCGACAGCAGACTGTCGCCGGGCGAGAAACCCGGCTCAGACCGACGCGAAGCTAAGATGAGCACGGAACCGGTTCTTGATAAAGACGGCATCGCGCGAGGGTAGCGAGCGCGGCGGATTTTCGGCCAGAACCTTGATGACAAAAAGGCGCGGGCCATCGGCCGGCTCGTCGAGCTGCGTCGCCAGACGTTCCACCTCCTCGAGCGTCCGCACGGTCCCGGTCGCGGCAAAGCCGCAGGCCACAGCGATCGCAGTGAGATCGACGCCGCGCCCGGTGTGGCTGGCCTGCATACCGGTCTCGCCAAAATGCTGGTTGTCGATCACGACGATGTCGAGATTGCGCGGGCGCGCGACGCCGATGGTGGCGATGCCGCCGAGGCCCATCAATTGCTCGCCATCCCCGGTCAAAGCGAGGACGCGCTTTCCCGGCTGGGCTTGCGCGAGGCCAAGCCCGATCAGCGCGGCGCCGCCCATGGCGCCCCAGAGATAGAAATTGCCGTCATGGTCGCCGACCGAATGAAGATCATAGGTCGGCGAGCCGAGGCCGGACACGACCAGCGTGTCCTTGCGATTCTTCAGGAGCGCGGCGACGGCGGCGCGGCGGTCGAGCTGAGCTTGCATTGGCATCACCACTTCTTCTTGCCGATCAGGCGTTGCCCGATCAGCACCGCGATCTGCTGATCGGAATCGTAGGCGAGCGCTGCGGCCGATTCCACGGTCTCGACCAGATCCTCCGCCGTCTCCGCGCGCATCACCTTCAAACCAATCGCTTCCAGCGAGGGCTGCGTCGCACGGCTCATCGGCACCTGCCAGGGATTGAACTCGGCCCATTCGCCGCGCATCGTCACCAGCATCAGCAGTGGAAATCGTCCGATCGCCGACAGCGACAGCATGTTGATGCAATTGCCGACCCCGCTCGACTGCATCAAGAGCACGCTACGCTGGCCGCCGAGCCAGGCGCCTGCGGCGATGGCGACGCCCTCCTCTTCCGTCGTCAGCACGTTGGTGGTGACGTCGCGGTCGGCGGAGAACAGGCGGATGAGCTGGCTGTGACCGGCATCGGGAACGTAGAACATCTGCCGCACGTCGGCGGCTTTCAGGATGCGGTAGAGCTCGGACGGCCAATCGTCTGCGCGCGTGTCGGGATTGGATTGAAGGCTGTGCACCGCTGGTCTCCGTGGATTTCGAGAGGCACTCTAGCGATGTTCAGGCGCCAAAGCTCTGACCGTCTGGCGCGATCAGGTATCGAGGGATTGTATAGCTGCCTCTTCCGCTGCCGGTGGGACAGCGCACGATGCGCATGGCTGCGCCCTCTCCCCTTGCGGGAGAGGACATCACCGCTGACAGATACAAACTCATTTGGGTGAGGGGTATCTCTCCGCGAACTCATCCGCATCCATATTGCGCGGAGAGATATCCTCATCCGGCGCTTCGCGCCACCTTCTCCCGCACGGGGAGAAGGAAGAGGAGTCATAGACAACTTCTCGACCTCTAGCCAAACTGGCGCGGCCGCAGCCCGGCATGAAACCAGGTGATCATGGAATAGATATCGTAGACGGGCAATCCGACCTCGGCCTGAAGCGCCGCTGCATAAGGCGGCATGTTGGTGCATTCCAGCACGATCGCGCCGACATCCGGGTTCCTGGCGATCAGCTCCTTGCCGGCCTCGACCACGTCACGTTCGGCCTGCGCGATGTCCATGTCGTCCTTCTCGGCTTTGATCAGGACGCGGAAGAATTCCTTGCCATGCTCGGTGCCGACCAGCGGCGTATCGAGCGGCACGCCGGCGCCTGCGAGATGAGCCGGCGTCAAGGACGCACCGGAGACCGTGACGAGGCCGACGCGCTTGCCCGGCGGCAAGGTCGCCTGCACCCACGGCACCTGCATCAGTGACGAGGTCGCGACGGGAACGCCGACCGCAGCTGCGATCTCTTTCTGGAACAGCGAGAGGAAGCCGCAGTTGGTGGTGATGGCTTCGGCCCCGAGCCGCACCAGATCCTTCGCCGCATCGATGAAATCAGGCAGCAGACCGGCGGCGCCCTTCAGCACCACCTTCTCCGGCGAGGCACCGCTCACCACGCGATAGAGCACAGGGAAAGGCCAGGTGGTGCCGTTGCCCATGTCGCCGGGAATGCGGGGGAAGCGCGCCTCCAGCATCAGGATGCCGAGCGGCGCTCCATAGATGGCCTTGCCGCCGCGGGCGATTCGGGGGGACGAATTGGCTGGAGCGGTCATGATGCGATCTCAGAGAAAACGATCGGGCGAAAACGGTGCAAGCGGAATTTCCGGCGGCTTGCCGCTTAGAAGCTGGGCGACGAGACGACCAGTGCGAGCCGAGCCGACCAGGCCGATATGGCCGTGGCCGAAGGCATAGACAACGTCGCGCGAGGCCCGCGCGTAACCGATGCAGGGCCGGCCGTCCGGCATGCTCGGCCGATGGCCGAACCAGGTCTTGATGCGCGAAGCCGGAATGTCCGTCGGCAGTTTCGGGAACATGCTGAAGAGGTTGTCGCGCAAAATCTCGGCGCGCTTCCAGTTCGGTGCGGCCTCGAGGCCGGCGATCTCGACCGTGCCGGCGGCGCGCAAACCCTTGTCGGTCCAGTTCACCACCATCTTCGCATCCGAGGCCATCATCGAGCTGCGCGGCCCCGATTCCGGATTCTCGATCATGACGTGATAGCCGCGCTCGGTCTCAAGCGGCAGCGGATCGCCGATGGACGCCGAGAGCCGCTTTGAATGCGCACCGGCGGCAATCACCGCGGCATCGCACGCAATCTCGCCGGTCTCGGTCAGGACAGCCACGAGCTTGTTGCCGGATAGCCTCAGCCCAATTGCCTTGGCCCGCACGAGCTTGGCGCCGCTTGCCAGCGCATGCTGCGCGAGCGCGGCGACATAGGCACCCGGGTCGCGGCAGCGACCGGCTTCCTCCACCACCACACCGAAAGTGTAGCGCGGATGCAAATCAGGCTCGCGCTGACGCATCTCGTCGGCCGAAAGCTCCAGCCATTCGACACCGACGCGCCTACGCACGCGCCAGCCGAGATCATCGTCGAAATTGCCGCGCGACGGAAAGACATGCATCACGCCGTTACGCTCGATCAATTCAGGGACGCCCGCCTCCTCCGCGAGCTTCCTGTGCAATAGCGGCGCGTCCTTCAGGAGATCGCGCAGCGCAAAGGCCGTCGTCTCGACCCGCGCTTCGGTCCAGCCCGAGAGCAGATATTTGATCAACCAGGGCAGCGCCTTCGGCAGATAAGACCAGCGGATCGCGAGGGGTCCCAGCGGATCCATCAGATAACCCGGCACCTTCTTCCAGACACCGGGCTCGGCCGGCGGGATTACCGAATGCGAAGAGAGCCAGCCGGCATTGCCGTAGCTCGCCGCCTGTTCGCCACCGGGCTCGCCGGCGTCGATCAGCGTGACGCGATATCCCTCGCGCAGCGCCTCGATGGCGCTGATCACGCCGACCGCGCCGGCACCGATGATGGCGACGTGGCGGCCCTCCGACATCGCTTAAGCCTTCACCGCAGGGGCGAAGTCCTTGCCGACCGACATCGCGCGCGGATCGATGATGCAGTGGAGGATCGACGGCTTGCCCGAGGCGAGCGCACGCTCGAACGCCGGCGCGAACTCTTCGGTGCGCTCGACGCGCTCGCCATGGCCGCCGAACGCTTTTGCGTACATCGCAAAATCCGGGTTCTTGAGCTGGGTGCCGACCACGCGTCCCGGATAGTCGCGCTCCTGGTGCATGCGGATGGTGCCGTATTGCGCATTGTCGACGATGATGACGACGAGCGGCGCATCGTATTGCACGGCAGTCGCGAATTCCTGCCCGTTCATCAGGAAGCAGCCGTCGCCGGCGAACGCGATAACGGTGCGATCCGGATATTGCCGTTTCGCGAGCACCGCCGCCGGCACGCCATATCCCATCGAGCCCGAGGTCGGCGCGAGCTGGGCGGCAAAGCTGTGGAAGCGATGATGGCGATGGATCCAGCCGGCGTAGTTGCCGGCGCCGTTGCAGACGATCGCGTCCTTGGGCAGGCGATCGCGCAGCCAGGTCATGACCTGGCCGTACTGGAACGTGCCCGGCAGCTCGCGCGCCTTTTCGGTCCAGGCAAGATAGTCGGCATGCGCCTTGGCGGCCTCGCCCTTCCAGGCAACGGCGCCTGCCGGCTTCAGCGTCTCGACCGCGGCCGCGAAGGCGGCGGGCGTGGCCTGGATCGCGAGCTCAGGCTGATAGATGCGGCCGAGCTCTTCCGAGCCGGGATGAACGTGGATCAGCTTCTGCCGCGGGGTCGGAATGTCGAGCAGCGTGTAGGATGAGGACGGCATTTCCGACATGCGGCCGCCGATCAGCAAAATGACGTCGGCGTGGTCGAGGCGCGCCTTCAGGCCCGGGCTCGGCCCGATGCCGAGATCGCCGGCATAATGCGAGTGATCGGCGTCGATCAGCGAGGCCCGGCGGAAGGAGGTCGCGACCGGCAGGTCGAACCGCTCGGCAAAGCGCGCGATGCTCCGGGTCGCTTCATCCGTCCAGCGCGAGCCGCCAAGAATGACGAGCGGCGCCTTGGCGCTCGCAAGCATGGCGCCGACGCGCTCGATATCGGCAGGCGCCGGCCAGCTCACCGCCGGCTCGATGCGCATGGCGTCCGCAACGGCTGCGGTCTCGGTCAGCATGTTCTCGGGCAGCGAGATCACCACGGGACCGGGACGGCCCTGCATGGCGACGCGGAAAGCGCGCGCGACCAACTCCGGAATCCGGTCGGGACGATCGATCTCGACCGCCCATTTCGCCATGGTGCCGAACACCGCCTTGTAGTCGAGTTCCTGAAACGCCTCGCGCTCGCGCATGCCGGTGTCGACCTGACCGACGAACAGGATCATTGGCGTGGAATCCTGCATCGCGATGTGGACGCCGTGGCTCGCATTGGTGGCGCCGGGGCCGCGGGTGACGAAGCAGATGCCGGGACGCCCGGTGAGCTTGCCATAGGCTTCCGCCATCATCGCCGCACCGCCTTCGGCGCGGCAGATCATGACGTCGATCGGGCTGTCGTGCAGCGCGTCCAGCGCCGCCAGATAGCTCTCGCCCGGCACGCAGGTGACGCGCTCGACGCCCTGGGCGACGAGCTGATCGATCAGGATCTGGCCCCCGGTGCGGGCGTTGCGAATGGTCATGACGGCTCCCTCAAGGCTTTGGCGATGCGTTTCGCAGCTTCGCGAAATTTTGCTCGGAGCTGGCGTAGGACAGGCCGACAGGGCGCGCAAGATCGAAAGGCTCCTCGCACCCTGCGCAGGCGTCATGCCCGCCCCTGCTGGTTGCACTGCAGCCCATGTCGCAGCCGCTTGCCGGACGAGAGGTGGCGAGCTTCGACGCCTTCGTTGACGACCTGGCCGAACCAAGGTGCCCTATTCGACCGCGACCTCAGCGAGGCCGACGTGCCGGCAAACAGCAGGGCACAGATCGTGGAGATGATTTTGGCGTGGCTGGCGGCGAAAGCGTGAGACGGCGAGGTTCGTGCCAAGCATTCGGTGTCGTCCTGGCGAAGCCAGGACCTCCTGGCTTTCGCCAGGACGATGAACAAAAATCACCCGCCCTTTTTCTGCCGCGCGCTCGCCAGCAGTACCAGCACGAAGGAGGCCGCCGTCATCAGCGTCGAGATGGCAGCGATGGTCGGGTCGATCTCGTCGCGGAGGGCGGTGAACATGCGCTTGGTCAGCGGCTGATACTGGCCGCCGGAGATGAAAAGCGCGACGATGGTCTCGTCCATCGCCGAGATGAAGGCGAAGATGCCGCCTGCGACCACGCTGGACTTGATCTGCGGCAAGGTCACCGCGAAGAAGCTACGCAGGCGATTCATGCCGAGGCTGCGTGCGACCATCTCCTGCGCCGGATCGAAACTCTGCAAGCCCGCCAGCACCGAAATGATCACGTAAGGCAGCCCCAGCATCACATTGGCGAGCACCAAGCCCGGCAGCGTCGCGACCAAGCCGATTTTGGCATAGAGGAAGAAGATCCCCACCGCAGTGATGATGATCGGCACCACCAGCGGCAACAGCAGCATCATGTGGATCAGCCGCATGATCCGCAGCTTCGACTGGCTGATGGCATAGGCGGCGGAGACGCCGAGCGGCGTTGCGATAAGCACGGTAAGGAGCGCGACCGTCAGCGTTACCCGCGTCGCCTGCATCCAGGCCGCGTTGGAGAAATACTGCTGATACCAGCGCAGCGAGAACGACGGTGGCGGAAAGGTCAGAAAACGCGCGCTGGAGAAGGAGATCGGCGCGATGATCAGCACCGGCAGGATCAGGTAGATCAGCACCAGCGCGCTGATCACATAGAGGGCGATCCGGGCGGGTGACAATCGCGTCATTTCTGCCCCAATATGCGATCGAGCGAGATGAAGCGGCTGACGACGAAGAAGATCGCGAGCACGCTTAAGAGCAGCACGACGGCGACTGCGCTCGCCGCGCCGAACTGGTTGTATAGCTCGACATTGCGGCTCACCAGCATCGACACCATCACCGTGCGGCCGCCGCCGAGCAGTTCCGGCGTGATGTAAAAACCGAGGCAGAGCACGAACACCATGGTGCAGCCTGCCAGCACGCCCGGCAGAGACAGCGGCAGGAAGACGCGGACGAAGGTGAGCGACGGGCTCGCTCCCAGGCTGGCGCCGGCCTGCATGAGGTCGGACGGGATCTTCTGCATGGTGGCGTAGAGCGGCAGCACCATGAACGGCAAGAGGATGTGTACCGTCGCAACCACCGTGCCGAAGGTGTTGTGCACCAGCGCGAGCGGTTCGCTCGTCACCTCGAGATAACGCAAAAGCTGGTTGATCACACCGGTGCGCTGGAGCAGCGCCAGCCAGGCATAAGCGCGCACCAGCACACTGGTCCAGAACGGCAGCACGACCAGCGACAGGATGAGAATGCTCCATCCTTTCGGCACCGAGTTGGCGAGGTAGGCCACGGGATAGCCAAGTAGCAGCGCGATTCCCGTGACCACGAGGCTGATCTCGAAGGTCAGCGCAAAGCTGCGCCAGTAGATGTCTTCGGTGAAGACGCGGCGATAATTCTCCAGCGTGAAGCCGTCATGGTAGATCGACTGCCAGGCGAGCCAGCCGACCGGCAGCACGATCAGAGCCAAGATCACCAGCAGCGCCGGCGACACCAATGCCAGCATCAGGCCGTGTTCGCGACGCTGATGCTTTTGGGAGGGATCCGGCACGGATGTCATCGACGCGGCCTCGCTTCGCCTACTTCTGCATGAACGACGCCCAACGCTTCTCGGTGGCTTCGCCCGCCGGCGAGGACCACCAGGCGTAGGACATCAGGGCCTGCTTGGCCGCATTGGCCGGCTCGCTTGGCAATTGCGCGGCGCGCTCCGGCTTGATCACGCCGGTATCGAACGCCTTGGGATTGCCCGGGCCGTAATCGATATTGAGCGGCAGATTGGCCTGGTGCACGGGATCGACGGCCTCGTTGAGGAATTTGACTGCCGTCTCGAGATTCGGCGCGCCCTTGAGAATGCAGAGCGAGGTGCTCTGCAAAACGCCCTGGTTGTAGGTGAAGGCAACCTTGGCGCCTTCCTTCGCGACTGCGCTGACGCGGCCGTTCCAGGCCATCTCCATGTCGACCTCGCCGTCATTGAGAAGCTGTGCCGACTGCGCACCGGAGGTCCACCACACCGTGATGTGCGGCTTGATCTCTTCCAGCTTCTTGAAGGCGCGCTCGACGTCGAGCGGATAGAGCTTGTCGGGCGCGACGCCGTCGGCCATCAGGGCCGCCTCGAGCGTCGCGAACGGGTGGTTACGCAGTGCGCGGCGCCCGGGAAATTTCTTGACGTCCCAGAAATCGGCCCAGCTGTTCGGCGCGTCCTTCGGAAACGTCTTCTGGCTGTAAGCCAGTACGCTGGAATAGAACTCGTAGGAAACCGAATAGGGGCTGCGATAGGACTCCGGCATCGCGGCGCCATTCGGGATCTTCGAGAAGTCGAGCTTCTCGATCAGCCCCTGCTCGCCGCCACGCAGGCAGTTGCCGGTCGGAGTATCGACGACATCCCAGATCGGCTTGCCGCTGCCGACTTGCGTTTTGATTGCGGGCCAGGCATCGGGAATGGAGTCCTGGTTGACGGTGATGCCGAGCTTCTTGGCGGTGGGATCGAGAATCGCCACCGTCTGCGCCTGCTGGTAGGCGCCGCCTTGCGAGACGAAGGTGATCTGTTCGGCAGCGGCGGCGATGCCGGTTGTTGCGAACATTCCGAGCGATCCGCCCAACAAAGCGTAGCCAAATCGAAAATCTCGTTTCGTCGTCATCCTCGCCTCCTCTGTCACTAATTAAATGTCACTGTCCGATCGCATCGAGAAACTGGTACCAGCCGGCGACCATGCGCACGGCGGGCTCGCGCAACGGATAGAACGGGATGGCTTTCAATCGCCTCGCGTCGAGCAGCCCGACCTCTGGCGTCTCGCCGCGCACGAAAGCGGCGAGATAGCGGCCCATCAGGCTCGACATCGCCACGCCCGCGCCGTTGTAGCCCATCGAGAACAGCGTGCGGTCGTCGAGCCGGCCGATATGCGGCACGGAGTCCAACGTCATCCCGACCAGGCCCGACCATTTGTAGGCGAGCGGGACGTCGGCAAGGTCGGGAAAGATTCCGACCATCGCCTTGCGCAGCGCGTCGAAAGCGGTTTCCGAATCCTGCTTGCCGAACGCGCCGCGGCCGCCAAAAATCACACGATTGTCGACCATGCGGAACCAGCGCATCATGCGCTTGGTCTCGGTGTAGGTGCGCCCGGTCGGCATCAGGCTTCCCGCGAGGTTGCGCGGCAGCCTGTCGGTCGCGATGATGGCGCTTCGGAACGGGATCAGCGTGCGCTGCATGTTCGTCGTCGCGCCGGTGAGGTCGGAATAGCTGTTGGTGGCGATGATCGCCTGCTTTGCCCGCACTGCGCCTTGCGGCGTTTCAGCGACGATGCCGCTGTTGTCGCGGCGGAGCCTTACGACCGGCGACTCCTGGAAAATCGGGATGCCGCGGCGCGCCACGCCATCGGCAAGGCCGCGCAGATAATTCAGCGGATGGATGCCGCCGGAGCCGGGATTGAGCACGCCGCCGACGAAGATGTCGGAGCCAGTCTCGTCGCGCACTTGCCCCTTGTCGAGGATGCGGACCTCCGCATCCCCCATCTCGCGCTTCATCCAGTTGGCCTCGTCGATCGCGGCCTTCAGGGTCGTCTCGTTGTGAGCGGCCTTGACCTGGCCGGTGCGCGTCAACGCGGCACTGGTGATGCCAAATTCGGAGACCAGCTCCTCGACGATATCAGTGGATTCATGCGCGATCCCGTACATGCGCTGCGCCATGGCGCGGCCGTGCACGGCGTCGATCTCGCGGAACGAGAGGCGGAACTTTGCGGTGATCACGCCGCCATTGCGTCCACTCGCGCCCCAGCCCGGGCGGTTGGCCTCAAGTACGATCGGCGACAAACCGCTTTTGGCGATGTGGTGCGCAGCAGACAGGCCCGTGTAGCCCGCACCGATGATCACCACATCCGCCTGGTGCTCGCCTGACACGACCGGAAACTCGCGCGCCGGCTCGGCCGTGGCGGCCCACAGCGAGTTGGCCGACGGCAGCGCGTTCCAGTCCCGTGTCATGCCACCGCTCATGCCTTACGCCGCCGGCCCGATGGCCGCATCGGCAAGCGCCTTCAACGTCGGAAAATGGAAGTCCGGCTTGGTCAGCGTCTCCACGGCCGGTGTGCCTCCGAAACCGGCCATGCCCTGGCGGCGCTCGATCCAGCACACCTTGTAGCCGAGTTTCCGCGCAATCCCGATGTCGTGATACTGGCTCTGCGCGACGTGAAGGATATCGGACTGCTTGTAGCCGAAAGCGGACTGGCGGCCCTTGTTGTAGGCGAAAAACTCCGGATCGGGTTTCGCAACGCCAGTCTCGTCGGCGCAAACGGTATCGTCGAAGGGATTGCCGAGCGCGTGCGCGTAACAGGACAGCGCGACGCGGTCGGCATTGGTCATCGCGACCAGGCGGAATTTGGTTCTCAGGCGCTTCAGAGCCTCGACCGAGTCTGGGAACGGTCCCCAGCGCAGCACCGCGAGCTGGAACACGTCGCAGGAGGCGTCATCGGCCTGCAGCCCGAGTTCCTTGGCAAGATAGCGATAGACATGGAACATCACCTCGCTCGAACGCTCGTGGTGCTTGTCGCGACCGCGCTTGTAGGATTCGAAGATCTTGTCGTCGCTGAGCTCGGCCGGCGACTTGCCCGAGATCCGGCGCACCGCGGAGAGCACGCCGGTCTCGAAATCGATCAAGGTGCCGACGACGTCGAAGGTGAGAACCTTGAAATTGCTGAACGAGGCTGCTGACGACATTTTTGGCTTCTTCTCTCGGTTGGACAAGGCTTGGGTTCAGTCCCTCACCCTGGGCACGACGATGGTGTCCTCGGGGTGAAGGGTCACGGTAAGGCTGCCGCCCAGCGGCGGGATGCGGCTGTAGGCCTGGTGATAGCTCGCCTGGCGCAGGCTGAGCACGATGCCATCGGCGAGCGCCAGGAAGATGCGCAGACTCTCGCCCTGATAGACGATGTCGGTGACCGTGCCGGTGAGCCGATTGCAGGCGGTGTCCGGCGCACCATCGTCGATCAGCAGTTTTTCGCTGTGCACGGCGAGCATCAGCGCGTCCCCGTCGGGAATGGCGCGGGCGCTGCGCAGAAGCACATTGCCGAGCGCAACGCCGGAGGCATCGACGCGTCGCACGGGAAGCATCGTGGCCTCGCCAATGAAACTCGCGACGAAGGAATCCGCGGGATGATCGTGCAGGCGCTCGGGCGCGTCGATCTGGATCAGCCTGCCGTCCTTCATCACGGCGACGCGGTCGCTCATGGTCAGCGCTTCGCGCTGATCGTGGGTGACGTAGATGATGGTGGCGCCGATGCGCTTGTGCAGCGCGCGCAGCTCGATCTGCATGGATTCGCGCAGTTGCTTGTCGAGCGCGGACAGCGGTTCGTCCATCAGGATCAGCCGCGGCTCGAAGATCATGGCGCGTGCGAGCGCCACGCGCTGGCGCTGGCCGCCGGAGAGTTGCGCGATACCGCGCTCTTCGTAGCCGGCAAGACCGACCATCGAAAGCGCCGCGCGCACCTTATCCGGCCAGGCCGCCTTCGGCAGCCGTCGCGCGCGCAAGGGAAAGGCAACATTCTCGCCGACGCTCATATGCGGGAACAGCGCGTAGTTCTGGAACACGACGCCGATGTCGCGCTTGTGCGGCGGCATCCAGGTGACGTCGCGGCCGCCGAACAAGATCGTTCCGCTCGATGGCAGGATGAAGCCGCCGAGGATGCCGAGCAACGTCGTCTTGCCGGAGCCGGAGGGGCCGAGCAGGGAGACGAACTCGCCGGCGGCGACATTGAGGGACACGTCGTCGAGGGCGCGAACGGCACCATAGGCCTTGCTCGCGGATCTGATCTCGACGCTTTCCGCTCGTTTGTCCAACGATCGACCTCGCCATCTCCTGAGCCGGCGTGCTTCACTGCGCGCCATAAGCCTGCTTTATAGACAGGAATTTGAGCACTCCTGGTCGAAGCGTGCACCGCACCAACATCTTCGCTCGCAGGCCCTGTCTTTTGGCTATGACTCCAATGACACCAGACTTGGCAAAACTCGGCAATTGCCAAATTCTCACCTGGGTCATAACATGGTGTTATGCCAGAGCTGCGCCGGATGCTGCCCTCAAGTAACGCCCTGTTCGTCTTCGACGCAGCGGCGCGCAATGGCAGCTTCACGGCGGCGGCCGCCGAACTGAACGTCACCCAGCCTGCGGTGAGCCGGATGCTGGGTCAGTTCGAGGACTATCTCGGCGTCCGCCTGTTCGATCGCAAGGCGGGACGCGCGGTGCTCACGGAGGACGGCGAACTCTTGTATCGCCGCGTGCTCGAAGGCTTTCGCAGCATCGAAAGCGGGCTGGTCGAGATCGAGCGCCGCCGCAAGGGCACCGAGACGGTGACACTGTCGGTCTCCTCCGCCTTCACCACGCATTGGCTGATGCCGCGCATCGACAAGCTGCAGAAGCAATTTCCTCAGGTCGATTTGCGCTTTCAGCTGATCTCCGGCGCGCTGCGCGGACCGGTGGAGAATGTCGACCTCGGCATGCGCTTCCGCGATCGCGAGGAGCCGTCATCCGGCGGCACGCTGGTGATGAAGGAGGTCATGCTGCCGATGTGCAGCCCTGCCTATCTCGGCGAAACCGATCCCGCCGAAGGCAACACCATCATTCGGCTCGCCGAGACGCCGGGCGACTGGGCCGCGGATTACGCATCGCTTCTCACCGGGCGCCGCGGTGTGGCAAAGGCGCTGAGCTTCACGGACTATGCCGTCGTGATGCAGGCCGCCCTGCTCGGCCAGGGCATCGCGCTCGGTTGGCTGACGGTCGCCTCGCACTGGCTGTTGACCGGCGCGCTGGTGCCGGCCTCCGACACGCTCACCACCACACGCCGCATCTGCGAATTCCTGCCACCGCGCAACCGGCCGATGCGTCCGATCGCCGCCGAGATCCGCGACTGGATCACCGCGCAGATGAAAAGCGAGATCGCCGCGATCGACCGGCTCTATCCGAAGCTCGGCGCGATGGCGGCTTGCTACTAGAGCGTTTTCGGGCGAAGTGGACCGGTTCACGTGAAGAAAACGCATCAAAACCGGAGTCTAGGCGGGTGTCAGCGCGGCACAGTAACGATCGGGCAGGTGATCGCCGATCCCTGCCGGCAGCAGCACCGTGAGCCTGCCGACGACATCCGTCCGCGTGTTCTCGGATACGCCGCTGAGGAGATTGCGGACCTGCTCACCAATTCCAGCATTCGCCATTGGCTCATCCGAACCAACATTCGTCATGAGCTGGCTGGCGCTGAATTTGGCGCCGCGTGCACAGGCGAGATAACGGCCGACGTGATGAAAGCCAAGCCCGGGCGGAGGCACGGTCGGGACGATGTCGGTGCCGTGCACGAGACGATAGGTCGTCCTGCCGAGCGTACCGCTGTAGAGGGCGACGAAATCGTCGCGGCCCACGCGCGGACAACCGTAAAGATAGATCTGCGCATCCGCGAGCTGGAGCTGCTCCCGCGCCAAGTCCGCCGTTGCCACCGCGATCGCGGCGCCGAGGCTGTGCCCAGTGATGAAGATCGGTGATTTGCGCGCCAGCGCTGCCGCCAGTGCGCTCTTCACGTCGTCCCACACGGCCGCCGCCGCATCGACGAACCCCTGGTGCACGGGCGCCTTCGGTCGGCCAAGCGTGAAATCGCTGACCCAGTTCAGGAGATGAAGCGGGTCGGTGCCGGCGAATGCGACAATGGTTGCGTCGCCCTTGCTCGCGATGATCCCGCGCGTGTCGGTCAGCGGCAGCGTCGAATGCGCCGGCTGGCTCAGCAACTTGACGCCGGACAGATCCCAGAAAGGAGAGACCCTGTTGATCGTGTCCGGCACATGGGTCTCGTAGGCGAGTTGCGACATCCACATCATCGCGCGAGCGATGTCGAGATCAAAGCCGGTTGATGTCTCGTTGAATTTTGCAAATGCCCGTCGGTCATATTGATCGGGAGGAAGTTCGACCAGAATGCTCACATCAAGCTCCTAAATGGCTTATTGCTACAATGCGTCGATCGAAATCGGAATGACGCTACCTTCGCATATGGCTGGAATTTTGACAATCTGTGCGCGTGCCCGTGACGTATTCTGCCTTTGCGCCTAAGGGGACAAGGTTGAGACGAGGCACCTCTCCCTCCGCGTCATTGCGAGCGTCGCGAACCAATCCAGAGTCCTTCCGCGGAGGAATTCTGGTTTGGTTCGCTACGCTCGCAATGACGGTATGGATAAAGTTTTGGCCTCTATCGATGCTCGATCGCGCGGATCGCGCCGCGGAGCTCGGCCAGGCCGCGGAGGCGGCCAATCGCGGTGTAGCCCGGATTGGTGCGCTTGGTGGCCGCGAGATCGTCGAGCATGCGATGGCCGTGGTCGGGCCGGAACACAATTTTCTGGCCGGGCGAACGCCGCGCGTTCTCCTTCAGCAGCGCCTTCAGCACCGAGACCATGTCGACGTCACCGTCGAGATGATCGGACTCGTAGAAGGACAGGCCATCCGCCTCGCGCTTGGTCGCGCGCAGATGCGCAAAGGCAATGCGCGAGCCGAAGCGTTCGGCCATCCCGGGAAGATTGTTCTCGGCGCGCACGCCAAGCGACCCCGTGCACAGGCAGATACCATTCGCCTTTGACGGCACCGCATCGAACAACGCCTGATAGTCATCGGCGCTGGACGCGACGCGCGGCAGACCGAACAGCGGGCGCGGCGGGTCGTCCGGATGCAGCGTCAATGAGACCCCGAGCTGCTCGGCGACGGGGGTGACGCGGCCCAAAAACTCGGCGAGATGCTGCCGCAGGATTTTTGGCGTGACGTCGCGATATGTTTCGAGCCGATCGCGGAATTGCGGGATGGTCATCGGCTCGG
>NZ_JADPJF010000070.1:152488-160038 GCF_023073295.1 Bradyrhizobium sp. 23
GCCCGGCAGCGCGCTGGCGATGACCATGACGAGATAGTCGATATCTGCCTGGCTCATCTGCTCGAACAGTTTTTTCGCGCGGGCCTGCTGCTCGGGCGAGTATTCCTGGACGGCGGCGGGACGCTTCAGGATGTGCAGCTCGAAGGCCGCGAAACGGTCTTGATCGAAGCGCATGGCGCGGGCGCCGTTCGGCAGCTCCCATTCGAGATCGGTGCGGCACCAATCCACGACGGGCATGAAGTTGTAGCAGATGATCTTGATGCCGGCCGCGGCAGCCGCCTCCAGGCTGGCGATCCATGTCTCGATCGAGCGCGTCGCTTTAGCCCCGAGACGCTTGACGTCGTCGGGGATCGGAATCGATTCCACCACCGACCAGGTCAGCCGCGAGCGCCCGGGTTGGCCGCTCTCGATGAAGTTCTTGCGCTCCTCGACCGCCTTGCGTGTCCAGGCTTCGCCGATCGGCACCTGATGCAGCGCCGAGACGATGTCGCTCGCGCCGGCCTGCCTGACATCATCCAGCGAGACCGGATCGTCCGGCCCATACCAGCGCCATCCCTCGAGCATCATAGGAATTCTCCCGGATCAGTTCGCGGTCAGCACGACCTTCACGCTCTGCGAGCGGTCGAGCGCCAGCCGCAGCGCGTCCGGCGCGGTGGACAGCGGCCGCTCGGCGGTGACCAGCGACAGCACGTCGACGCTGCCGTCCGCGATCAGCTCCACCGCCGTCATGAACTCGAGCCCGAAGCGGAACGAGCCGCGCAGGTCGATCTCCTTGGCCATCACCGCATTGGCCGGCACCGGAATCTGGCCACCCGGCAAATTGCCGATCTGCACCACAACGCCGCCGCGCCTGACGATACCGATCGCACTGGCAAGGCCTGCAGCCGTGCCCGAGACTTCGAAAGCGACATCGTAGGGGCGCGAGGCGGCCTGCGCCTTCAGGCCTTCCTCGCCGGCTGCGACATTCTCGACGTGAGAGGCGCCGAGCCGGGTCGCAAAGGCCAGCGGCGCCGGCGCGATGTCGGCCACCGTGATGTCGGTCATGCCGGCGCGGCGCGCGGCGAGCATGGTCAGAAGCCCGATTGGACCGGCGCCGAAGATGATGCCGCGCTTGCCATCGATGTTGCCGGCACGCGCGACGGCGTGCAGGCAGACCGCGAGCGGTTCGGCGAGCGCCGCGGCCTGATAGGACACATGATCGGGAATCTTCACGCACTGTGCCGGGATCGCGTCGAAATAGTTGGCAAAGCCGCCCTGCATGTGCGGTGTCTTCGAGGCCGAGCCCATGAAGTAGATATTCTCGCAGAGGTTTTGCCGGCCTTCGCGGCAAGCGACGCAATGGCCGCACCAGCGCGACGGGTTGACGGCGACACGGTCGCCGAGCTTCAGGTTCGCCGCGGAGCCCGCGATCTCCACGACCTCGCCGGAGATCTCGTGACCGAGCACCAGCGGCGATTTCACGACGAAATCGCCGGTGCGGGCATGGCGGAAATAATGCATGTCCGAGCCGCAAATGCCGCCGGCGCCGAAACGGAGGCGCACCATGCCTTCAGCGAGCTTGTCGAGCGGATGCTCGACCATGCGCAGATCTTCGGGGCCAAACAGGGTTGCGGCGAGAGCAGTTGAAGTCATTTGGAAAGTCCCATGTATTTCGGCAGCCAGAGGGTCAGTTCGGGGATGTAGGTGATTGCGATCAGCGCAACCATCAGCGGCACCAGCCACGGCAGGATCGCCACCGTCGTGCGCTCGACCGAGAGCTTTGCGACGCGCGCGAGCACGAACAACACCATGCCGAGCGGCGGATGCAGCAGACCGATCATCAGGTTCAGCGTCATGATCAGACCGAAATGGATCGGGTCGATGCCGAGCTTGAGCACAATCGGCAACAGGATCGGCACCAGAATGGTGATCGCCGCCGTGGTGTCGATGAAGCAGCCGACGAACAGGATCAGGACGTTGGCGAGCGCCAGGAACACCCATTTGTTGTGGGTGATGCTGAGCATCCAGTCCGACAGCATCTGGGCTGCCTGCGACACCGTCAGCAGCCAGGCGAAGATCGAGGCTGCCGTGACGATGAACAGCACCGAAGCCGTGGTCTCGATGGTGTCGAAAGTCGCTTTCGCGACCGTTTTCATCGTCATGGTGCGGTAGCGTACCAGGCCGAGGAACAGCGACCAGATCACGGCGGCGACCGCGGCTTCCGTTGGGGTGAACCAGCCGAGCGTCATGCCGCCGATCAGGATCACCGGCGCCATCAGCGCCATCACCGCGGAGAAGTCGAAGTACCAGTCGATCGCGAGCAGCGCGAACAGGCCGAGACCAACTGCCCAATTGGTGGAGAGACCGGCGACCGTCAGAAGCCAGACAGCCATCGGGAAGCTCAATACGACGAGGATCTCGAGCCCCGCCGATCCCAATTGCGGCCAGGAGAACGGCGTATCGCTGCCCCATTTGTTCTTGTGCGCGAAGTAGGTGACGGTGGCCATCATCAGGAGCGTCAGCACGACGCCTGGAATGACGCCCCCCAGAAACAGCGCGCCGATCGAGACGTTGGCCATCATGCCGTAGATCACGAAAGGCAGCGACGGCGGGATGATCGGCCCGAGCGTGGCGGAGGCCGCGGTGACGCCCACGGAGAATTCCGTGGAGTAGCCGTGGTCCTTCATCGCCTTGATCTCGATGGTACCGAGACCGGCGGCATCCGCGATCGCGGTGCCAGACATGCCGGAGAAGATCACCGAGCCAATGATATTGACGTGGCCGAGGCCGCCGCGCATCCAGCCGACCAGCGCGACGGCGAATTTATAGATGCGCCCGGTGACGCCGGCGATGTTCATCAGATTGCCGGCCAGGATGAAGAACGGCACGGCGAGCAGCGGAAAGCTCTCGATACCGGCGATCATGCGCTGCGCCAGCGTGACGTCGGGCGTCACGCCGCTGACCAGGATGTAGAGCAGCGACGACGCCGCCATGGCGATGGCCACGGGAACGCCGAGCAGCATGAGGATGAGGAAGCCTCCAAGCAACAGCAACATGGAATTACCCTTCAAAGCCGTCGTAGGCGCCGGGACGTTCGAGGATCGAGTAGCCCTGCCGCAAATGTTGTATGGCCACTTGCACCGAGCGGACGAACATCAGCACGAAGCCCGCCAGCACGGCGTAATAGACGTAGTCCTTGGGAAGATTGATGGTGGTCATGGATTCGTCGCCGATGATCTGGATGTAGACCCAGACCAGCTTGATGGCGTAACCGAAGAAGACGATCCGGATCAGATCGATCACTGTCGACAATGCGCGCGCCACAAGGTGCGGAAGATAGCGATAGAGCAGGTCGACCTGGATGTGCCGCGACAGCCGCACGCACATCGAGGAGCCGATGAAGACCACGCCGATCAGGCAGTAGGTCGCGATCTCCTCGGTCCAGGCGTAGCTGTCGTTGAGGACGTAACGGGTGAAGAACTGGAGGAAGACGGCGAGCGCCATCACCCAGAAGATCGCCAGCGCGACCCAGTCCTCAAAAGCGTAGATGCCGAGATCGACCTTGGGCGTCGCCTCTTCCTCGAAGGTGTGGGCGATCTCGTCCGCGGTGATCTGCCGGTGCGTTTCGGCGGTGGACATGGGTGTGCTCCTCAAACTGATCACGTCGTTCCGGGATGGTGCGTCAGCACCAGACCCGGAACCGCGAGATTTTCAGGTGCGCAATTGCACACCGTAGTTCGGTCCAGCGGACCGCCCGGGATGGCGACTACGTCATTACTTCACCGCCTGAATGCGTTCCCAGTCGGCCTTGCGGTAGCCGAAGGTCTCGAACGCGACGTTCTTCAGCACGGTGTCGCGGAACTCGCTCTTGTCGACCTCGGTGACGGTCAGGCCCTTCTCCTTGAAGAAGGCGACCAGCTTGGCTTCGTTCTGCTTGATCTCCGCGGTCGCCTTGGCGGCGGCCTCCTGCGCGACGTCGGTGAAGGTCTTCTTGTCCTCGTCGCTGAGCTTCTTCCAAAGCGCACCGGCCACCACCGTGTTGAGATGGTCGACGATGTGGCCGGTCAGCACGATGTGCTTCTGCACCTCGTAGAACTTCTTGGCCTCGATCGTGGTGAGCGGATTCTCCTGGGCTTCGACGGTACCGTTCTGGAGCGCCAGATAGACTTCGGCGAACGCGATCGGCGCGGTGTTGGCGCCGCAGGCGCGCGGCATGGCGAGATAGGCGGGCACATCGGGCACGCGCATCTTCAGACCCTTGAGGTCGGCACAGGTCTTGATCGGCTTGTTCGACGAGGTCTGGCGCACGCCGTAATAGGTCACCGCGACGATGTGGTGGCCGCTCTTGTCCTCATAACCCTTGGTGAGCTCCTTGAAGATGTCGCTCTTGGTGTAGGCGAGCAGATGATCGGCATCGCGGAAGGTGTAGGGATAATAGGTCACGCCGATCGGCGGAAAGCTCTTGGCCGCGAAGCTCGAGCCGGAGATGATGATGTCGACCGAACCGAGCGAAAGGCCCTGGTTGATGTCGGCCTCCTTGCCGAGCTGCGACGCTGGATAGACGTCGATCGCATAGCGCCCGTTGGTGCGCTTGCCGATCTCCTGCGCGGCCCAGACCGAAGCAGTGTGGAAGGGCTCCGAGGTCTCGTAGACATGGGCCCATTTGAGCTTGGTCTGCGCCATGCCGGCGCCAGCCGTAGCAATCATCGCCGCGGCCGAGACCGCCAGCACCATTGTCATCTTTTTCAACACTGACTTTTCCTCCATTTTTCAAGTCTGCTTCTTTTAAATCCGCTTCTTGTCCGCCCGCCCCCAAACGCGGGTGCGGGCCGCACGATCTCATCGCGGTCGCGCGCTGCTGCTCGCAGCTCGCTTCTTCTTCGGCGCACGTTCCGGTTTTGTCGGTTTTGCCGTCGATCGCGCCGCGCGCCCGGAGGACGGTCCTGCCGCGCTCTCGGCTCCGAAGTTCTGCGCAAAGCGCTCCTGGGATCTCGCGAGATGATCGCGCATGGCTTCGCGCGCGGCCCCGGAATCATGCGCCGCGATCGCGTCGCGCACCGCGCGATGCTCGTCGAGTGCAGTGCGCCACGTGCCCGGGCTCTCGAAATAATGCGCAAGCTGCGCGAAATAGGGATTGAGGCGCTGGTCGAACAACTCGCCGACCACGCGCACCAGAACGGCATTGCCGAGGCTTCCGGCGATCGCGACGTGGAAGGCGCGGTCGTGGACCATCGAGGCTTCGCCGGGGTGTTCTACATTCTCCATCGCGACAAGGGACGCATCGATGCGGGCAAGGTCGTCCTTCGTCGCCACGCGCGCGGCTTCTTCGGCGATGGCGCTTTCCAGGAACTCGCGGGCACGCAACAGCTCGAACGGGCCCTCGATGACGGAAGCAGGCGCGGTCGCCGCAACCGCCGCAGGCTCGATCACATAGATGCCGGAACCGACGCGGATACGAAGGCGGCCCTCGACTTCGAGCGCGATCAGGGCTTCGCGCACCGTCGGCCTGGATATCTTGAGCTGCTCGGCGAGTTCGCGCTCGGTCGGCAAGCGGCTGCCGACCGCGTACTCACCGCTGTCGATCAGGCTTCGCAATTGATCGGCGACTTGGCGATAAAGCCGTCTCGCCTCCACAGCTTCCAGCGGCACGCTGGTCCTCCCGAAAGGGTCATGCCGGCAGCTCTCGCTGCCCGCGGCCCGCCAATTTTGGAAAATTGGTCTTACCAATTGACCGCAAGCATTGACCGAGGACGGGCGCCATGTCAAGCAGCGGCCAAACAAGGGGAGAGACGACATGCGCCTCGGCCGCGCCAATCTCGACCGGCTGCCACCCGGCATCCGCCGCCCGGCCTACAACCGTTCGCGCGTCACCTCTGGCATCGTGCATCTCGGCCTTGGCGCGTTTCATCGCGCCCACCAGGCCGTCGTCATCGACGATTGTCTTGGCGCCGGCGCGACGTCGTGGGGCATCGTCGGCGCGAGCTTGCGCAGCCCTGATACACGCGATGCCCTCGCCCCGCAGGATCATCTCTATACGGTTGCCATCCGTGCAGCCGAAGGCACCGAACACCGCATCATCGGTGCGCTGCTCGACAGCGTGGTCGCGCGCGAAAGCCCGGCACGATTGGTCGAGCGAATGGCCGATCCCGCCATTCGCATCGTCTCCCTCACCGTCACCGAGAAGGGCTATTGCCACACGCCGCAGACCGGCGATCTCGACGAACGGCATCCTGATGTCGTGCACGACCTCAACAATTTCGACGCGCCGCGCTCGGCTCCCGGCTTCATCATCGCCGCGCTGGCGCGCCGGCGGGCGCTGGGCGCCCTGCCCTTTACCGTGCTGAGCTGCGACAACCTCGCCGCCAACGGCCACACCGTACAGCGGATCGTGACGCAATTCGCCGCGCTGCGCTCGAAGGATCTCGGCAAGTGGATCGCGGATACGGTGGCCTTCCCCTCGACCATGGTCGACCGGATCGTGCCGGAGACGACGGATAGTGACCGCGATGCGGTTTCATCGGCGCTCGGTTTACGCGATGCATGGCCCGTCATGACCGAGCCCTTCACGCAATGGGTGGTCGAGGATCGCTTTACGGCCGGCCGGCCCGATCTTGCCGCCGCGGGCGTCGAACTGGTGAACGACGTCAAGCCGTTCGAGCTGATGAAGCTGCGGCTGCTCAACGCCAGCCATTCGGCGCTGGCCTATCTCGGCTATCTCGCAGGCTACGAGACCATCGCCGACACCATGCTGGATCCGCATTTCGCGCGCCTCGCCGCGCAGGTGATGGAAGAGGCCGCGGTGACATTGACGATGCCATCAGGCGCAGATCTGGCCGCCTATCGCGCCTCACTGCTCAAGCGCTTCGCCAATCCGGCACTGCATCACCGCACCTGGCAGATCGCGATGGACGGCTCGCAAAAGCTGCCGCAGCGCCTGCTCGGCGCGATCCAGGATCGTCTCGCCAGGAACCTGCCGATCGCGACGCATGCGCTCGCGGTGGCCGGCTGGATGCGCTACGTCAGCGGCCTTGACGAGAAGGGCCGCACCATCGACGTGCGCGATCCGCTCGCAGCCGAGTTCGCCGGCTTGGCGCGCGAGGCAGGTCCCGTCGCCGAACGATTGGCACCCGCGCTGCTCGGCGTCGGAAAAGTGTTCGGGCCCTTGGGCGCCGAGCCGCGCCTGCGCGAAGCCGTGACCGCTGCGCTCGGCCGGCTCTACAAGGATGGCGCGCGGCGTGCGGTGGAGATTCTGGTCTCGGCGTGACCACAAAACGGGCAGCGATGCTGCATTGCGGTCCAGATCGACGGAAAGTCGACGGAAGTCTTGCTTGATTTTTGCCTGTCATTGCCCCACCCGAGAGGCATGGCAAAGGACAGCAAGGTGATCGCCGCGAACGCAGCGTTCTACGCCGCCTTTTCGACCGGCGATTTCGACGAAATGGAGCGGATGTGGGCGGACGATGACGCCATTTCCTGCATTCATCCCGGCTGGCCGGCCATCATCGGCCGGGCCACGGTGATCGGAAGCTGGCGCGACATCCTGCAGAGTCCGGAGCGGCCGCAGATCGTCT
>NZ_JADPJF010000070.1:160109-160999 GCF_023073295.1 Bradyrhizobium sp. 23
GCGCGGAACCGCAGGCCATCGTCGATGGCGACAGCGCGCGCGTGCTCTGCATCGAGATCGTCGACGGCACGGCATTGGCTGCGGCCAACCACTTTCGGCGCGTCGGCGACGACTGGCGCCTGGTGCACCACCAGTCCAGCCCGATCGCGCAGATTGTCGAGCAAGCTGAGGACGATAGAGCGAGCCACCGCGTCCATTGAGGGCGCCCGGCCCGCAGGCACATTCTACTGTGCATAGGGTTGTTTTTCAGTTTTTTTGTTTTGCCGCCTCACCCGAGCCCCGACAGATCATCCAGCACGACCCGCGCCTGGCTAAAATCGTCGTCCCGGAAGAACATGCTTCTGGTGATGAGCACGGGAATGTTCGCCCGCGAAGCTGCGGTCAGGCCGTTAGCGGAATCCTCGATCGCGACGCAGTCGGACGCGTTGAGCTTCAGCCGCGCCAGGCTCTCGACATAGACATCCGGCGCAGGCTTTTTGTGCTGCACGTCATCCCCGGCGACGATCGCATCAAAATCCGCGGCCCAGCCCTTTCCCAGGGCGCGCGACAGCAGCGCGTCGATGTTGGCGTGCGACGTGGTCGTCGCGATCGCGAGCCGCTGGCGGCGCGCCTTGGCAGCGACGAGGAGATCCGTCACCCCGGGCCGTAAGGGGCAGCAGCCGGTTTGGACCAGTTCGGCATAATGCGCGGTCTTGATGCGGTGGAGTTCCGCGATGTCCACATCCGATAATGGCGCGGCGATCCTCAGCCTTTCATGGTGGGCGCGAATGCGTTCCTTGCCGCCCGTGACCCGCAGCAGGTCCTTGTAGACGGCCCGATCCCATTGCCAATCGAGACCGTGGCGGGCGAAGGCATGGTTGAAGGCTTGCCGATGCAGCTCTTCGGTCTCA
>NZ_JADPJF010000070.1:161081-166581 GCF_023073295.1 Bradyrhizobium sp. 23
CAAGGTGCCGTCGACGTCGAAGATCAGCGCGGCGGCGCGGCGGACTAGCTCAGCCGCGTCAGATAGCATGATGGCTGGCGCTTCTGCCTGCATGATCGATGCGTCCCTCCGGTGAGCGACCATCGCCTGCACAGGCGGGCGAGACAAATTGCAATATCTTTTGCCGGACCCAAAAATCTCTTATGAGCGGAGGCGCGCTGCGGCGCGAACGGGAACTCCGACCTGCAAGGAAGATGTATGCGGCTCTTTATCCTTGGCCTCGGCTACAGTGCGCGGCACTTCGTCCGCCTGTTCGGTGGCCGCTTCTCGCATATCGCCGGCACGGTGCGCGATCCCGCGCAGCGGGGCGCTCTCGCCGGCGTCGAGGTGCATGCTTTCTCCGGCAGCAGTCCGGCACGCGAGACGATCGAACGCATGAGGGACGCGGATGTCCTTCTCGTTTCGATCCCGCCCGGCAGTGCCGGCGATCCCGCAATCGCGGCCTTCTCCGGCCTGCTGGCGGCGGGCGGCGACCGCAAGATCGTCTATTTGTCCACGATCGGCGTATATGGTGATCACGCCGGCGGCTGGGTCGACGAGAGCACGCCGCCGAAGGCGGACCTCGACCGGACGCGCATGCGGGTCGCGGCGGAACAGGCATGGACCGACACGACCGGTGGCGACGCCGCGATCCTGCGGCTTGCGGGTATCTATGGCCCCGGCCGTAACGCGCTGGTGACGCTGCGCGCTGGAACGGCGCGGCGCATCATCAAGCCGGGACAGGTGTTCAACCGCATCCACGTCGACGACATCGCGAGCGCGATCATGGCTGCGATTCATCACCCGAGCGGCGGCACGTGGAACGTCTGCGACGACGAGCCGGCGCCGCCGCAGGAGGTGATCGCTTACGCGGCGAAGCTGATGAATGTTGCACCGCCGCCGGAAGAGCCGTTCGAGACCGCCGAGATGTCGGCGATGGCGCGCAGCTTCTATGCGAGCAGCGCCCGCGTCTCCAACGCGAAAATGAAGTGCGAGCTCGGCGTCACGCTTGCTTATCCGACCTACCGCCACGCCCTGGATGCGTTGTGGCAAGCGGGGGAAGGAGGATCAGGATCAAGCGTCAGCTCAACACGCCATACTTCTTGAACCAGGCCTGGGCCTGCTTCCAGGCATCTTCTGCTGCGTCCTTGCGATAGCTGCCGCGGTAGTCGGCATGGAAGCCATGCGGCGCTTCCGGATAGATCTTGAAACTCGGCCGTCTTCTTGTTCTGCTCCAAGGCTGTCTTGAGCTGCTCGACCTGGGCGACGGGAATGCCGGTATCGGCGCCGCCATAGAGGCCGAGCACCGGTGCCTTCATCTCGGGCGCGAGCTGCATCGGGCTCTTCGGCCACGGCCGATTGGCTGGATCGACCGGCGGACCGTAGAAGGCGACGCCGGCCTTGAGGCTGCCCCTGTGAGCGGCATATTCCCAGACGGTGCGTCCGCCGCGGCAGAAGCCGATGATGCCGAGCTTACCGGTGTCGCCGCCTTGCGATCCCGCCCACGCCACCGTCGCGGAATACTGGATCGCCCGGTCAAGCCGGGCGATGACAGGGAGTGTGTAGCCGTAGACACGCCTTCGCGTCCTCGCGGCGTTTCGCCCGAGCTTTGCCTGGTCATTCCACCCTCAAAGCCAAGAGGGCGCAGGGAAGGCCGGGTGCCGGCTGGCACCCGCGGTCCGCTGCGCGAAAATGTAGCGCAAGGAAACCGCACAGCAGCATACAGGTGTAGCCAATCACTCGGCCTTCCCTGCGCGATGGTTGGACGGCTTATGCCGTGCTCTCCCGGGAGCCGAGTTCCTGCTGGCCTCCCTCACCCCTGCGAAAGTCACCGGCACCGCGCCGGTTGACGCGGATGCCGCATTCGCAAGAGCTTGACCATAGCAACGACGGCCAGGACCACACGGTTTTGCCGTACGCACGGCCCGCCATTTCGCCGCAGTATTCCCAGCCCTGTCGACGGAGCCGGAAACTTACAGACGAGACGAAGCCTAGCAGCGCCGCTCGTCGGAACGCAGCCTTGGGCTCACGGAGAGCAATCCGCCCTGCCCTTGGCCTCTCGCACCCGAACGCTGCCGCGTCCACCGCAAGCCCGGCTCGCGAACATGCCGACCACAAGATCGCCCCTCAAGGATGAGCCGGGATGGACGACACATACGCCATTTCCGAATTTCGGTAAAGCGGAATATTTTTGTGAGAGCGGATTGACACGGGGGCGACACAGGCGCGGTCCCGTAGCCCGGATGAAGCGAAGCGTGATCCGGGAAGGTGCCAGACGCAGCGCGAGCAGCCCCCGGATCACGCTTGCGCTCCATCCGGGCACCGGGGCTTCGCCGCCCTATCATCTGCCTTGCGCAAAAAAACACCCGGCGGTTTCCCGCCGGGTGTTCGTTCATGTGTTTCGATAGATTTTACCAGTTGCGCTGAGCGCGGAGGATCATGGCGACCGAGTCCTGATCCTTCAGCTCGTAGGCCGCGGTCGGCTTGGCGGTCGCGACGCTCGGGGAGGCGCCAACCGTACCAGAATATTTCTGGTCGAGATGGGTCCAGGACACGTCCGCCGAGAAGGTCAGGTTCTTGACCGGGGTCCACCGGGTGACGACACCTAGCTGGCCGATCGCGAAGTCCGGGTTGCAACCCGTCACACCTGCCAGGGCTCCGAACACACCGGCGCCGCCGCCGGCGCCGCAGATGGTGGTCTTGGCCAGCGTGCCGAACTGGGCCTGAGCGTAAGCACCGTACAGCGAGGAGTTCCAGTTGGGATCCCAGTTGTGGGTGTAAGCGCCACGGAAGCCCCAGGTCTTGACGGTTTCCTGCGAGCTACCGGTCACGTACACCGTGTCAGGAGCATTGGCGAAGCCAACGCTCTGGTAGGCAACACCCGAGCTACCGAACAGCGAGTAGCTGCTGCCCGACAGGTTCTGGAAGTTGTAGCGGGTCGCGCCGTCGGTGTAGACGCCCTGGATGTTGATCGTGTCACCCGCGCCGGTCGGGATGTTCTTGATCGACAAAGCGAGCTGAACAGCCCAACCCCATTTGTCGTCGGGATGGCCGGTGGCTTCGGTCGCGCCGTAATAGGCGACATGGTTGTCATGCGCAGCCACTGACGCCTGGAAGAGACCCCAGGCCTGATCGACACGCAGCTGACCGACGAGGTTCGGCGAACGCGAGCCGCCGAGGGCGTTGGTGCCGTACGAACCGCCGATGATGCCACCTGCGGTCGCGCCGGTCATGTTGAGGTTGCCGGCCTGATAGTAGGCCGTCGCATCTTCAGCGGAGAACGATGCCGTGACGCCCTGGCCGAAGTCGGCGGTGTATGTGAACTGGGTGACGCCGGTAACGGTGCCGCTGCCGCCGACGAGGTTGTCGGTGATGTTGCCGGGATAGTTGGTCCAGGGCGCGTCGAACTGCGACACGGCCTTACCCATCGTGAAGCCGGCGAACTGGATGAAGGCGTAGTATACGCCGAGCGCACCGGCCGAGGTATTGCCGTCGGTGCCGTTGACGTTGCCGCTACCCGAACCGACGAGGCCTGTGCCCGCAGCGTTGAGACCGAGCGTACCGCTGTACTGGGTGCCACCCGTTGCCGAACCGGTGCCCGAATAGTTGCCGGTCGTCCAGGTAAAGACGCCGTCGAAGAACGTGCGGACCACGCCGTATTCGGTCGCGGTGCGGGTGTCGATGTTGAGGTCTTCACGAGCGCGGAAGGTGTAGTAGTTCATCAGGCGGTTGCGTGCACCGGCAACACCGCTCTGGTTCGGGTTGAAGTCCGAATTGGTGTTGAGGTTCGCATCGGCCCGCAGGTAACCACCCAGCTTAATGCAGGTGTCGGTGCCGGGGATGTAGTAGAAACCGGCGCCGTACAGCGAGCAGATCTTCACGTATTCGACCGCCTTGGCCTTCACGGGAAGATCGGCAGCGAACGCCCCGGAGGCGGCCATCAGGCCGGCAGCCGAGCCGAGAAAGAGTGTCTTCGTCAACTTCATCAGTAAACCTCCAGGTCGGTTCAGGGGGCTCGGGTCCTCGGTGGACGCCGCTTTACCCTCTCAATTTCCGTTCAATTCAGGCCCGCACCGAAGGTTCGGACTGAAACGACAGCGAGGTGCCCCCTCCGTCGCGGCTTCACATATAGTTTATAAAAACAATGGTCTCAATTTATTGCTTTGATGAATCGACACTTCAGGTCGCGATGTGGCTTGAGGGCAACAGCGGCGATATTACCCCGGAAGATCACTATAGAAAAACCAGAAAAGCCCTCGGGGGGCATCCCGAGGGCTTCTTGGAGGTCTCGCATCGCTGTCCGTCGCGTGGGTCAAGAGCAGCGAAATAGAGTGCGATAGTAGATAATAAAATTAATTGTTCTTTGCAAGTAATAATTGAGCCTACGATTTCTTCCGCGCGGTATCTCCCCTTTGGTCGACGCGCGATTTTCGAGACGCTTCCAAGATATCCCATTAAGGATAGGCAAGGGATAAACGGGGAGGGAGCCACATGATCGAGAAGAAACTCGACAGGGCGATTACGGACTTCATCTGGAACGTCGTCGAAATTCATTCCCAGCTGGAGGACATCCACACCAGCTGGGCCGGACTGCTGGGCATTACCGAGCCGCAGTGGCTGATCCTGATGGCCATCACCGAACTGGACCAGGGGCGAGGTGTCGCGGGAATCGACATCGCGAACAAGCTGCGCGTCCACCCCGCCTTCGTCACCAACCAGACCAAGAGTCTCGAAAAGGGCGGCTTCCTGTCGCGACGGCCGGCCGCAGACGACGCACGCTACGTCCTGATGTCGCTGACGGCGAAAGCAACGACGGAGATCGAAAAACTGTCGAAGAGAAAGCTCGCCTTGAACTCGACCATGTTCAACGAGCTCGACGAGACGACCTTGGCCGATCTGAATGCCGCGCTCGCAACGATTGCCAAGAATGCCCGGCTGGCCGCACGGTTGCTGGCCATCGACGCTTCCTGACTCCCTGACGTCAGGCGCGGAACGCGCGCCTCGATTCATCCCCAATCTCTCCTCGCCTTCCCAATCTTTTCTCGCCTTCCCCCAATCTCTTGGCGCCTTAGAGGTAGGTCACGGAATCCAGCTGGCGGGCAATTCCAAGTTTGCTGTCGAGCCATTCGAAAATGAAATCGTCCACCGCGATGAAATTCTCGACCTCGCCCAGAGGGTACGGAATGCAGTTCGGCACGACGGTCGCGCAATCGGCTCCGGCCTGCCGATAGCCGGCTTGCAGTTCGAGAGCATCCTCCTCCCAAACCATTGAGCGGCTGCCGACGACCATCAGAAGCGGGCAAGGTATCCGACACAACGGCAGCAACGAACCCGTCGAGGGCCCGTCACGGACCGCCTGCTCGACGCCGATCATCCAGCGCAGCGATGCCCGGCGCATGACCGGCGTCGCAATGCCGCCGTCGCACACGGCGGCAGCCATTCTGCGATCCACGAGGGCAAGACGGGATGCGTGACTGGCGGC
>NZ_JADPJF010000070.1:166668-207554 GCF_023073295.1 Bradyrhizobium sp. 23
GCCGTAGACCGCGATCTGCTGCGAATCGACGTCCGGACGAGCTTCCAGGTAATCCAGCCAGCATTGAAGAATATGCGCCGGCTTGAAGGGGCTACGACCGGATGAATCGCCGGCATCAACGAGCAGGAGTGACACGTTCCGTCGCCCTGAAGCCGGCAACAGCCTGCTCATCATCGAGCCGAGGGTGATGTCCTCGTCGCTGACGCAGATAACCGCGGGTGCGAAAGACCGATCGGGGAACGCCGGCAGAAAGTAGCCCGCAAGCGAGCCTTGATCAAAGCAGTCGATCTCCACACGCTCGATCGCCGAACCGGCGTCCTCCTCGAAGCCCCGGAGGCAGAGTCTGACCTTGTCTACGAGGTCGGTACCCCCGGGATCTCCGGGCCAAGACAGGTTCCTCGCGACTTCAAGGGCCGTCAGCGAGCACAGCCACGCTTCCCGCACGATCTGAGCTGAACTGGTTACGCGCGCCGATTCGGCGAATATCCGGTACTCGCCTGAGATCCTCAACCACTCCGAAATCCACCGATGCCTGTGCGCCTCGCGCACGAGTTCCCCGACGGACAAGCTTTCAAAAAAATGGGACGCACGTTTTCGCAAGCACGCCAGGCTTCGACCGGCGCCGTCGCACGTGCCGTGAGGCCAATGATCATCTTCCATGTCCGTCCCCGAACGGCGCGTCGGCGGTTGCTTGGACTCGGCGCAGCGCTGTCAGCGCAACGCCCTGCATGTCTGCTCGATGCGATGGCACGCGTGCGTGATCGCGCTTGCGTCTGCCGTCCCGATGATCGTTCCGTTTTCCCTTCGCGGGCGGGGGCACTGGACCGGACGGACTACAGTCCGAACGAACCGGTCGCAAAACAAGTCGCACGCCGACTCCAACTCAATCGTCACGTCTCAGCTCCGTTGCTGATACACAGTTTAGGCCCGCACCACTCTGCCATTTTTTGCTGTCCCGCGTTTGCAGTTTTTTGTTGCGGTGGACGACTAAAATTGGAGCTCATTTAACGAGGGAGAAGGCATCGCCTGTGTCGGCTTCCATCATGATTCCTCATGACGCTGATCCGGCGCGCCACCAATCACGCCAGCGATAAAAATGCGGCGGGTTACCGCCTGATCGATGCCGACGGCCTTCGCCAAAGGACTTTCCGCTAGTCAATGTCGCAGGAAAACCGGCGCGACAAAATCCTCGAAGTCGCTCATCCGCACCCGGCGCGCGAGACGTGACGAGGTATGATCGCGTTCTGGGAGAGCTTGGGCGATCGAGATGTGCAACATTTCTTACTTCGGTAAGCCAGTTATTTGAGCAACTCAACGACCCTGCACAACCGCCGCCGGTTTGGCGTCGTCTTGCTTTCGGCGTCAAGCAACACGGCGGGCCGCCCGCTGATCCGCGCCTTGTATCCATTATCCCAGTTGCCATCCTCACGCACTTTGCCTTACATGCCCGCCAAACTCGCCCGCGGATGACGGCCGGGCTCAAAAATCACAATTGTCAAAGGGACGAGACATGGCGCGTAACATCCTGATTCTTGGGGCTTCCTACGGCTCCCTGCTGGGCACGAAGCTGCTGATGGCGGGGCACAACGTGACCCTGGTCTGCCGCACCAAGACCGCGGAGCTGATCAACCGCGAGGGGACCGAGGTGCGCATCAAGTTGCGTGACGAGGCTGTTCACCGCGCCATCTTCTCGCGCGACCTGCCCGGCAAGCTCGACGCCGTGACGCCGGCCAATGTGGACTTGTCGCGTTACGACATGGTCGGCCTTGCGATGCAGGAGCCGCAATACACCAACCACACGGTGCGCGTTCTCATGGTCAGGATCGCCGCGGCGAAGCTGCCGTGCCTGTCCATCATGAACATGCCGCCGCTGCCCTATCTGAAGCGGATCCCCTCGCTCGCGGACATGGATCTTGAGGAGGCCTACACCAATGCGCAGGTGTGGGAGCGCTTCGAGCCCGGGCTGGTGACGCTGTGCTCGCCCGACCCGCAGGCGTTCCGTCCGCCGGAAGAGGCTGCGAACGTGCTGCACGTCGGCCTGCCCACGAATTTCAAGGCCTCCGTGTTCGGCGACGAGAAGCACAACAAGGTGCTGCGCGAGCTCGAAGCCGACATCGACGCGGTGACCCTCGACGGCCACGACGTGCCGGTGAAGCTGAAGGTGTTCGATTCCCTGTTCGTGCCGCTGGCGAAATGGTCGATGCTGCTGACCGGCAACTACCGCTGCATCACGCCGCACGAGCCGCAGTCGATCCGCGACGCCGTGCACGGCGATCTCGCGCGTTCGCAGACGATCTATGAGCATGTCGACGCCATCGCCCGGCGTCTCGGCGCCGATCCGCAGGACCAGGTGCCGTTCGCGAAATACGCCAAGGCTGCCGAGAGCCTGCTGAAGCCGTCATCGGCCGCGCGCGCGGTGGCCGGCGGCGCACCCTTCATCGAGCGCGTCGACCTGCTGGTCAAGCTGATCTCGCATCAGCTCGGCGCGCCCAATGCAGAGATCGACCGCACGGTCGAGACCGTGGACCTGAAGCTCAACGAGAAGATCGTGCAGGGCGGATCGGGCGCGCTGTAACGGGCCGCGATCCCCTTTGCCCCGCACCCATCATTGGCTGGGCGCATGCCAAGCGCACGGTGCAATGGCGGTTTCGCACATCAAGGGGGGAACTCGCGCAAGTGATACCCCAGGACGCCGGTCCGCAAGCGCCCTATCGGCCCGCACTTCTACGGCAATCGAATCGCGCCTGAAATCCGCCGTGGGCAACAACGCATGATTTACGCCATGGTGCTCGACGCGCCACGGCCGGATTGATAAGCCCCTGTCCGCGAATGATGGGACTTGAGTCGGGCATGACGGTTGCGATCGAGATGGGGCAGACCACGGCGGGCGCCGCGGCGGCCATGGACCTCGAGGAACTGCTGGCGACCCGCCTCCTGGTGCAAGGCAATTCGGGTTCCGGAAAATCACATCTGCTGCGGCGGCTGCTGGAGCAGAGCGCACCCTGGGTGCAGCAGGCGATCATCGATCCCGAAGGCGATTTCGTCTCCCTGGCGGAGCATTTCGGCCATCTCGTGATCGAGGCCGAGGATCACACCGAACGCGGCCTTCAGGTTGCCGGCGAGCGCGCGCGGCTGCATCGCGTCTCCACCGTGCTCAACCTCGAAGGGCTCGACGCCGAGAACCAGATGCGCCGCGCCGCGGCCTTCCTCGGCGGGCTGTTCGACGTGGACCGCGACCATTGGTACCCGATGCTGGTGGTCGTCGACGAGGCGCAGCTGTTTGCGCCTGCGGTCGCGGGCGAAGTCTCTGACGAAGCGCGAAAGCTTTCGCTCGGCGCCATGACCAATCTGATGTGCCGTGGCCGCAAGCGCGGGCTTGCCGGGATCATCGCGACCCAGCGGCTGGCGAAGCTCGCCAAGAACGTCGCGGCGGAAGCGTCCAACTTCCTGATGGGCCGCACCTTCCTCGACATCGACATGGCGCGCGCCGCCGACCTGCTCGGCATGGAGCGGCGGCAGGCCGAATCGTTTCGCGATCTCGAACGCGGACAATTCATGGCGCTCGGCCCCGCGCTGTCACGCCGGCCGCTGCGTTTGAACATCGGCGCGACCGAAACCCAGCCGCGCAATTCCACGCCGCGGCTGATGCCGATGCCCGAAGCCGCACTCGAAAATATGCGCGCCGTGATCCTGGCCGCGCCGCCGCCCGATGCCAGCCGGCCGCAGCGCCGGCCCGCGCCCGATCTGCTCGAGCAGCTCCGCGCCGCGAAGGCTGCCGCACCGGAGCTCGGCCCCGAAATAATCGAGGTCCCGATTAGTGCCGAAGAGCTTGCCGAACGGCGCGAACGCGTGGATCGGACCCTTCGTGCCGTGCTCGCCGCGCCCGACGCCGGTTTCCGCGCGGTCGGCGTGCTGTACCAGGAGTTCGTGGTTCGCTGCCGCATCGAGGGACTCGGCTCGGCGGTGCCCGACCTCACCGAATTCCGCCGCATGCTGACACGCGCACGCGCCGGGCTCGGCGCCGAGCATGCCGAGGACGACGCCTGGCAGGACGTGTCGCTGCGCGCCTCGATCCTGCCCGACGACATGCAAGGCGTGTTCATGATGATCGCGCGCGCGGCGAAAGAAGGCTGGCCCTGCCCCGGCGACGCCGCGATCGCCCGCGCCTACGGCTCGCATTCGCTGCGCCGGGCTCAGCGCCTGCTCGGCTACATGGAAGAGCAGGGCCTGATCGTCTGCCAGCTCGACGGCGCCGGCCGCAGGTTCGTGACGCTGGTGGAATTGGCGTGGGCCACCGCGCCGGGCGATCCCAATGCCGACGACCTGCCGGCGGAGAGCGCAGCTTCGGCTTGAGCCCACGATTGACTCACGCTGTCTCGGTAGCATCGGCGCCCACCAGCACATCGGGCGTGCGCCGCCGCTCGAGCGCGAATAGCCTGCGATAGAGCATGACCGAAACCAGCCATGCAATCGCGAATAGCGCGACCACGGCGAAGCCGACGTTCGCGAGTGAATCGTTGAGGCCGTCGACCAGCGTCCACACACCGCCAGACAGGCCGAGCCGATCCCCGATCAGGCCAAGCGCCTCAATGCCGCCGATCAACAGCGCCACCGCGACCGAGGCACCGGTGATCGTGAGGTTGTACCAGAGCTTCCGTAAGGGATCGACGAAGGCCCAACGATAAGCGCTAACCATCAGCGCGGAATCGGCGGTATCGACCAGCGCCATGCCTGATGCGAACAGCGCGGGAAAGACCATGACGTCGGCCAGCGATGCACCAAGCGCGTATTCGCTGGCGGAGATGCTGAGCAGGCCGATCTCGGTGGCGGTGTCGAAGCCGAGGCCGAACAGGAAGCCGAGCGGGTACATATGCGCCGGCGTGGTCACCAGGCGGAACATCGGGCCGAGCAGCCGCGCCAGCAATCCGCGGCTGGCGAGCAGCGCATCAAGCTGCGCGGCGTCGTGAATGCCTTGCGCGCGCGCGATCCGGAACGTCCGCCACAGGCCGGCGAAGATGACCAGGTTGATGGCCGCGATCACCAGCAGGAACAGCGCCGACACCGACGTGCCGATGAAGCCGCCGACGTCCTTGAGCAGGCTGTCGCCGCCAAGGCTCACCAAGCCCAGCGCGAGCAGCATGGTCGCGACCACAACCACGGTGGAATGACCAAGCGCGAAATAGAGACCAACGCTGCGCGGCGCATCGCCGGCCTGCATCAGCTTGCGCACGACGTTGTCGATGGCCGCGATGTGGTCGGCATCGACGGCGTGGCGCAGGCCGAACACCCAGGCAAGCAGCGCGGTCGCCATCACCGTCGGCCGGTCACCGAACGCCGCGAACGCCCAAGCCCACGCCCCGATGTTGGCCGCGATCAACCCGCCGAACAGCAGCATCATTCCGGGGTCGACCGCCCGCAAAGATAATTTCGTCACGCCAATCATTCCGTCCGCTGCACGACCCATCGCACGAGCGGTATGATCTTTTCATAAGGTGGTCATACTGACCAGTGCAATCCCGGAGGGGCGGCACGGTTCTGCAGCAGTGCTTGCGGCGTCCTTCGGGACGCCCGCTGCGCGGGCTCCTTTAGGATGAGGTCTTGCTTCGCCGCGAGGTTGCCAGACCCTCATGGTGAGGCGCCCGCCGAGGGCGGGCGTCTCGAACCATGCAGGCCGAGATGGCGCTACGCCGCCTCGGAGCCGCCGAGATAGGCATCGCGGATGCGGGGATCGTCCTTCAGCGCGCGGGCGGAGCCGGAGAGAACGATCTTGCCGGTCTGGAGCACATAGGCCTCGTGCGCGATCTCGAGCGCGAGGCTGGCGTTCTGCTCGACCATGAAGACCGAGACGCCCTCCTGGTTGATGGTGCGGATCAGCTCCAGCACGCGGTCGACGTAAAGCGGCGACAGGCCCATGGTCGGCTCGTCCATCACGATCATCCGGGGACGGCTCATCAGCGCCCGCGCCATCGCGACCATCTGCTGCTCGCCGCCCGAGAGCGAGCCGGCGCGCTGCGACAGCCGTTGGCCGAGCTTCGGGAACAGCGTGAGCATCTTGTCGAGATCCTGCGCGATCGCCTCGCGGTCGTCGCGCACGAAGGCGCCCATCAAAATGTTCTCGCGGACGCTCATGTCGGCGAACAGCCGCCGTGCCTCCGGCACCGAGGCGATGCCGCGGCGGACGATCTGCGGCGTGGTAAGTCCCAGTAGCGAAGTGCCGTCGAACGTCACGTCGCCCGAGCGCGGCTTCACGAGGCCTAGAATGATCTTCATCGTGGTCGATTTGCCGCTGGCATTGCCGCCGAGCAGGCAGACGATGTGGCCGCGCGGAACTGATATCGACAGGTCGAAATGCACCTGGGCCTGACCATAGAAGGTATTGACGTCGGTGATCGCGAGCAGCGCATCGGGAGGCGGGTTCGTCATGCCGCGCTCTCCTGCTTCGTCGTCAGGCCGTGGCCGAGATAGGCCTCGATCACCTTGGGATCACCGCGCACCGCTTCGCCCGGGCCTTCCGCGATTTTCTTGCCCTCGTCCATGACGATGACGCGATCGGAGAGGCGCATCACCATTTCGAGCTTGTGCTCGATCAGCACGATCGTCAGCCCTTCGGCTTTCAGCTCGGCGACGAGCCCCTGCATCTCCGTGGTCTCGGTCGGATTCATGCCGGCGGTCGGCTCGTCCAGCAGCAGCAGGCGCGGCTTCAAGGCGAGCGCGCGCGCGATCTCGACGCGGCGGCGGTTGGCGTAAGAGAGGCTGTAGGCCGGCTGATCGATACGCGGCAGCAACCGCTCGCCGAAGCGCGCGAGAATGACCTTCACCTCCTCGCGCAGCCGCTCTTCCTCCGCCTTGACGCTGGCGGGGCGCAGCAGCGCCAGACCCAATTCCAGCAGCGGGCCGATCACCGGCACTGCCGGTTTCACCGCGCGCAAGCGCGTATGCGCACCGATCAGGACGTTGTCCATCACGCTGAGATTGCCGAAGGCGCGGCCGAGCTGGAACGTCCGCGCGATGCCTCCGGCCGCCAGCCGTTCCGGCGAGAAACCTGTGATGTCCTGACCTTCGAAGCGAACCGTCCCGGCGTCCGGAAGGTCAAGCCCGGTCACGAGATTGAACAGCGTTGTCTTGCCCGCCCCGTTCGGGCCGATGATGCTGATCAGCTCGCCTTTGGCGAGATCGAGATCGATGGCGTCGACGGCGGTGAGGCCGCCGAAGCGCCGCGTCAGCCCGCGCAGGGACAGCATCGCCGTGTGTGCGTCCATCATCACACCGTCCCCAAAAGGCCCTGCGGCCTGAACCGCACCAGCAGCAGCAGCACGATGCCGTAGATCAGGATGCGATACTCCGCCGCGATGCGGAACACTTCCGGCAGGCCGACCAGCGCGACCGCCCCGAGAATCGCCCCGACGACATTGCCGAGACCGCCGAGGATGACGACGGTCAGCGCCAGGATGGATTGCTGCGTGTTGAAGGTCTCGTGGTTGATATAGGAATAGAGATGCGCGGCGATGCCGCCGCTGACCCCCGCGGCAAAGCCGCCGAAGATGAAGGCCAGCGATTTGTAGCGATTCAGGCTGAGGCCATAGGCCCGCGCGGCGATGTCGTCGTCGCGGATGGCGCGAAAGCTGCGGCCGAGATGCGAGCCGAGCAGGCGTCCCTGCAGCAGCGCCAGCACGACCATCACGATGAAGCTGAACCAGTAGATCGAAATCGGGCTGACCAGCTCATAGCCAAACAGCGACAGCGGCGGGATGCCGGAGATGCCGATCGGCCCGCGCGTGACGCTCTCCCAATTCAGGATCACCAGCGAGACGATCTCGCCGATCGCGAGCGTCGCGATTGACACATAATGTCCGCGCAGCCGGAACGACGGCGAGATCAGCGCCGTGCCCAGCGCAGCACTCATCAGGCCGCCGCCGATGATGGCAAGGCCGACCGGGACAGCGAACGTGAGCGACAGCAGCGCGGAGGTGTAGGCGCCGATCGCGAGCAGCGCGGCGTGTCCCAGCGAGACCTGACCAATCGTGCCTGCAACCAGGGTGAGGCTCAGCGCGAGCATGCCGAGCAGCCAGGCGTTGATCAGGGTCTGGAGCACGTAGAACGACACGGGCAACAGCGGCAGGATCGCGAAGACGATGGCAGCGATCAGCAGAGCCCAGCGCGGAATCCGGACCGGGCGGCTCGGCGCGATGAAAGTGCCGGTGAGCGGCTCGGGCGGCGCCTGCCGTGCGCTGGCGAACAGACCGTTCGGGCGCAGCACGAGCACCACGACCAGCAGCAGGAACGCGAACAGGTTGCGGTAGCTGGTGCCGAACACGGCAACGCCGTAGCTCTCCACCAATCCCAGCAGCAGGCTGCCGATCACCGCACCCGGCACATTGCCGGCACCGCCGACGACTTCGGCGACGACGCCCTTGAGCGTCGCCTGCAGGCTCATCGCGGTGTCGATCTGGTTATAGTACATACCGACCAGCAGGCCGGAGACGCCGCCGAGCGCAGCCGCAATGCCGAACACGGCCTGATTGACGCGGTTGACGTCGACGCCCATCTGCATCGCGGCGTCGCGGTCCTGCGCGGTGGCACGCACGGCCCAGCCGAGCTTGCTGTAGCGCAGGAACACGAACAGCAGCAACGCGCTGGTGAGGCCGACACCGGCGATGAGCAGATCGAGCGGGCCGATCGTGCCGCCGCCGATCTGGAAGCGGACATCCGGCAACTGGCTCGGCAATGCGCGCGGATTGGGCGAAAAAGTCAGCATCACGAGCTGATCGAGCACGAAGCTGATGCCGATGGTCGCCAGCAGCGGTGCGATGCGCACCGAGTTCTGCAGCGGGCGCAGGCCGAACCGCTCGATGATCAAGCCGACCAGCGCCGCCGCCACCGCGACCAGGATGATGGTGAGCGGCAGTGGCGTATGCAGCTGCACCACCGCGACCCAGCCGATATAGGCGCCGACGAGGTAGATCGATCCTTGCGCAAAGTTGATCAGCCGGCTGACGCCGAAGATCAGCGCGAGCCCGACCGCAACGAGGGCGTAGACGTTACCGACGATCAGCCCGTTGATCGTGTAGTCGAGCCAGGAAGACACGCAGGAGATCCCCTCAGGTCGGCTTGCCGTCCCAGAGGGCGAACTGGCCCTTGCGCACGACGAGCTCCGCATTCATGGCGCCCTTGACGCGCCGGCTCTCGACGTCGAACGTCGCTTTGCCGAAGATCACGCTCGAGACGTCCTTCACTTTCGTGAAGGCATCGCGGATCGCGCGCCGGTCGGCGCCGCCGATCCTCACCACGGCGGCCGCCATGTTCATCGCGTCATAGGCGTAGGCGTTGAACGCGTCGGGCTCCACCCCGTTGTATTTCTTCTTGAAGCCGGCGATGAACGTCTGCACCTCGGGGCGCGGGTCTTCCGGGAAGTAGCGCGTGCCGACATGAACATCCTCGACGGCCTCGCCGCCGAGCTCCAGGAATTTCGGCGAGTAGACCGAGCTCGCGGCGCAGATCACCTGCTTCAGCCCAACCTGGCGCGCCTGGCGCGCGATCAGCGCACCGTCGGAATAATAGGAGATCAGGATCAGCCCGTCAGGATTGGCGTCGCGGACACGCACCAGCGTGGAGCGGAAGTCGCGCTCCTCCGCGATGTAGCCTTCGGTGACGGCGATTTCGGCGCCGTGCTCCTTCGCGGCCTTAACGAAATAGTCGCGGCTGGTACGGCCCCAATCGGTGTTGAGGTGCAGCACGGCGAGCTTCTTCAGGCCGAGGCGCTTGACGGCATAGGCCGCCAGCAGCGGCTGCTCGTCAGCCTGGCTGACCGAGGTGCTCCACATGAAGTCGCCGCCCTTGGTGAAATCGGGATGCGAATTTGTGAATCCGAACTGCACCAGCCCGCCGCGCTGATAGATCGGCGAGGCCGCCATCGAGGCGGGGCTGGAGAAGTCGCCGAGCTCCATGACAATCCTGGGATCGGAGACGAATTTCTGGGCGATCGCCACCGACTGGCGCGGGTCGCTCTGGCTGTCCTCGAAATTATAGGCGAGCTTGCGGCCGTTGATGCCGCCCGCTGCCTCGATCTCGTCGAGCGCGAGATCGAAGCCCTGCTTCCACTGCGTGCCATATTGTGCGTTCGGCCCGGTCAACGGACCACTGACGCCCAGCAAAATCGGTTCGGACGATTGCGCAAGCGCGGCGCGCGAGAAGGCTGCCCCCGCCATCAGGGCGGCAAGCGAGCCCTTGACCAGGGTACGACGATCGATGTTGCTCATGGACGGCTCCATCCTGTCAGGCGTTGAAACAACTAGCAATTTCCATGCCGGTGAGATTGGCTATTTCGAGGGCTCGCCAAGCGACAGCATCAGCCGGTTCGCCCAGTTGAAGAACGACGCGCCGTTGATGACGTCGACGATCTCGGCATCGTCGAGACCGGCGCGGCGCAGCTCATCGATATTGTCGGGGCTGAACGCGATCGGCGTCGCAGCCAACGCCACCGAGGCCTTGACGACCGCATTCCAGCGCTCGCCGAGATCGGCGCCGACGCCCTCGTCGAGCAGGCGCTGCACATCGTCGCGGCGCTTGGAATAAGTGCTGGCGAAACGCGCATGCACGGAGGCGCAGTAGATGCAGCCGTTGTAGCGCGAGGTCGCAGCCGCCGCGAGCTCGCGCTCGGCGCGCGGCAGGCCGTCGGCGACGTTGTAGAAGATGTCCTTGTCCGTCTTGGTGCGGGCTTCCAGCACCTCGGGGTCGCGCACCAGCAGGCGGAAATACTCGGACTTGGAACGGGAGCGATCGACGAGGCCCGCGAAATGCCGCTCGGTCAGCTCGGCTTCGAGCAGCGGGTCGATCCAGGACACCCAGCCCAGTTCGTCCTGGGTGAAGACGACGGGCGGATTGGCATTGTTTGCAGCGCTCATGATGCAGCCTCCTTACGCGCCGGCCGCGGCGTTCGTGGTGCGCCCGAGCGAGGCACCGAGCACGCGCAGTCCGGTGACGACGCGCACCTGGAACGACAGGAACGCAACGAGCTGAGAGAACGTGACGATTCCGGTGTTCGACCAACCGGCGGCGAGCAGAGCCTTCATGTCGGCGGCGGCCGCATCGCGCGGGCGGAACACCAGCAGATGCGCATGTTCGAACGCCGCAGCGAGCCGGTCCCCGAGATCGGGCTTGCGCTCCGCGCTGACGCGGTAGATCAAGCCGGCCTTGTTTTCGACAGACAGGGGGCCGGTTGGAAAGGCACCGTAGGGGCCCGAGGTCTCGCCCCGCGCGATTTCGACATCGACAGCTTCGACCAGGCGCGCGCCATCGGCGGTCGCAGCTAACTTCGCCCGATAGAAGCCGGCCATCGTGGGCTCGCGGTGAAGCCCGATCACGAAGAGCGCGACCGCGGCGCGCTCCACCAGCGAGACATCGCCGGCGTCGATCGGCTCGAACAGCGAGAGATAGCTCTTCTGCGCATTGTCGCGCGCCTGGATGCGCTTGGCCCGAATGCCGTCCAGAGCCGAACCCGGTTCGATCCCGGCGAGCGTGTCGATGATATCTTTCGTAGCCATCATTCAGCCTCTTGCAACCTCATTCCGACTAACCCGCCAGCGCCACGTCGGGCGCCGTCCGCGCCCAGCCCAGCGCCGGCGCGACCTTCTCCGCCACCAGCTCGATCGAGCGCAGGATATGGGGATGCGGGGCATCGACCGAATGCGCCTGGAAGACGAGATCGGTCACCCGCTCCAGCGTGGCGTCGGCGCGGAGCGAAGCGATGACGTCGTCGGCCGCGCCGACATGGGTGTCGAACGCCGCGATCATCTCCTCGAGCGTTTCGCCTGGCTTGGCGTGGCCGCCCTTGAGGAATTGCGGGAGCGCGCGCCGCAGGCCGATATCGGCAAGACGCATCGCCTCAGTCCGGTCGTCGGCAACGAAGACGGTGCGCGAGGCCATGATGCGGGGCTCCCGTCCCGGCGGCAGCGCCTCGAGATAGGCATCGATCACCGGATTCTGAATCTCGGCGAGCGTTGCCTTCGGCGCCTCCTTGGTTCGAGGCTGGGTGCGCGACAGCAACAGGCCATCGCCTGCCTTGCCGGCACGCGCGCCGCCCGCGACAGAGAACGTCGCCTGCCAGATCCTGTCGTCCAATTGCGGCCGCTGCGGATAGAGCGTGTCACCACCTTCGAGCGGCTTGCCGACCAACGCGGTGCGGACGACGTCCAGATTGCGCGCAAAGATCTCGTTGCGCTGGGCGCTGTCGAGGCCGAAGGCGGCAAAGGCCGAGGGATTGCCGCCGGTGCCGACACCCAGCTCGAAGCGACCGTTGCAGAGCAGATCGAGCACCGCGGCATCCTCCGCCACCCGCACCGCGTTCTCCAGCGGCAAGGTGACGATGCCGGTGCCGAGCCTGATGCGCGAGGTCTGGGCTGCGACATAACCGAGGAAGGTGAAGGGGGACGGCAGGCCGCCCTCGCGCTCGTGGAAATGGTGCTGCGCGATCCACGCGGAATCGAGGCCCGCCGTCTCGGCGCGCACGATCTGCTCGGCCGCGAAGCGATATCGGTCGGCCGGCGGGGCCTCGTCGAGAAGCCGTGTAAAAAACCCCAGGCGTTTCAGGTTTGCTAAGCGTTTCATACGACCCCTGTCGGACGAGGATAGGTCCCGATGATGTCGGTTGCCGCAGCTCCAGACAAGCGGGCATTGCGCAGGGCTAGTACGCAAGCCCGCCCGCCGGGATCGCCCTGAGCTGAACTTTGGCTGGGCAGACTGCCTACCAGCTCGGCAGAACCGCGCCCTTGAACTTGGTCAGGATGAACTCCTTGACCTCCGCCGTGTGATAGCTGTCCACCAGGATCTTGACCCAGGGCTTGTCCTTGTCGACCATGCGAACGGCGATGAGATTGACGTAGGGACCCTTCGGGTCCTCGCGCAGGATCGGATCCTTGACGGGATCGAGGCCAGCCTGGGTTGCATAATTGGTGTTGATCGCGGCGGCGTCGACGTCGTCGAGCGCGCGCGGCGCCTGCGCCGCGTCGACCTCGATGAACTTCAGCTTCTTGGGATTCTCGGTGATATCGAGCACCGTCGGCTTGAAACCCGTGCCGTCCTTCAGCTTGATCGCGCCCTTGTCGCGCAGCAGCAGCAACACGCGGCCGCCATTGGTCGGATCGTTCGGGATCGAGACCTTGCCGCCCTCGGGGATATCGGCGAAGGCCTTGTGCTTCTTGGAATAGACGCCGATCGGGAAATTCACGGTCAGGCCGACGGCTTCGATCTTGTAGCCACGGTCCGCCTTCTGATTGTCCAAATATGGTTGGTTCTGGAACGAATTGGCCTGGATCTCGCCGGCATCGAGCGCGGCGTTCGGCACGACGTAGTCGGAGAATTCGATGAGCTGGATGTCGAGACCCTGCTTGGCGGCGATCGGCTTCACCGCCTCGAAGATCTGGGCGTGCGGCCCCGGCGTCACGCCGATCTTGATGGTCTCGCCTGAAGCGGCGGCCGACCAGGCGGCGAGCACGGTCGCAAGGATCAGGGTGGAACAGAACGACATCTTGGTCTCCATGACTCGGCAATGATTGGAACCGTATTCGCTTCTCCGCGGCGCGAAATCAATGAAATGTAAATCCATATTGACCGATTGACGCGGACCACGCTTCTCCGTTCGACGGCATGTGGGGAACGAATGCATCTGCGCAAGCGTGAGACGCGTCACGACAAAACCCACGGATCGTTGCCCGTAGCCCGATGGAGCGATGCGCAATCCGGGGCGCCGCCAGCGCGGCTGGACTTATCCTGGTTGCGCTCGGCTCCATCCGGGCGTCAGACCTCTCCCCGCACATTCGTCATTTCGCCGCAGGGTTTTCTGACCTTGGTGGCATTGCCGCCTCGCCCATGATCAAACATGATGGGCCTTGGCCGGTGACGACTTGTCCTTGAAGTGGGGGATCATCCGATGAACGAGAACGAAATCCGCAAGTCCATCACTGAGGTGCAGCAGGGCACCTTGTCGCGACGCTCGTTCATGCAGACGATGGCTGCGATCGGGATCGCGGCGCCTGTCGCGAGCCAGATCCTGGTCTGGAACGACGTGGCGATGGCGGACGCCACCCTGCCCTACAAGCCGACCAAGGCCGGCGGCGGCGGCCCACTCAAGATCCTGCTCTGGCAGGCCCCTACACTGCTCAATCCGCATTTCGCGCTCGGGACCAAGGACCAGATCGCCTCGCGCGTCTTCTTCGAGCCGCTCGCCGGCTGGGACAAGGACGGCAACCTCGTCCCCTGCCTCGCGGCCGAGGCTCCGTCCAAGCAGAACGGCGGCCTTTCGCCGGACGGCCTGAGCGTGACCTGGAAACTGAAGCAGGGCGTGAGATGGCATGACGGCAAGCCCTTCACCGCCGACGACGTCGTGTTCACCTGGCAATACGCCTCGGATCTCGCCACGGCGGCGTACACTACGGGGTCTTACAAAGACATCACGGTCGAGAAGATCGACGACCACACCGTCAAGGTGCTGTTCAAGGCGCCGACGCCGTTCTGGGCCGATCCCTTCGTCGGCTCGGTCGGTCCGATCCTGCCGAAACATCATTTCGGCGACTATGTCGGCGCGAAGTCGCGCGAAGCGCCCGGCAATCTGAAGCCGGTCGGCACTGGTCCCTACAAATTCGTCGAGTTCAAGCCGGGTGACCTGATCCGGGCCGAACGCAATCCCGACTATCACGTCAAGAACCAGCCGCATTTCGACACGCTCGAGATCAAGGGCGGTGGCGATGCGGTGTCCGCGGCGCGCGCCGTGCTGCAGACCGGCGAATACGACTATGCCTGGAACATGCAGGTGGAGGAGGAGGTCCTCAAACGCATGGAGGCCAGCGGCAAGGGCAAGCTCGACGTCACGCCATCAGGCAACGTCGAATTCATCATCCTCAACACGACGGACCCCTGGACCGAGGTGGACGGCGAGCGCTCAAGCCCCAAGACCAAGCACCCGACGCTGTCCGATCCCGCCGTTCGCCGCGCGATCAATCTGCTGATCGACCGCGAGTCGATTCAGAAATTCATTTACGGGCGCGGCGGCGTCGCCACCGCGAGCTTCGTCAACGCGCCCAAACAGTTCAAGTCGCCGAAGCTGAAATACGAGTTCGACGTCGACAAGGCGAACAAGATCCTCGACGAGGCCGGCTGGGCCAAGGCCGCGGACGGCATCCGCGAGAAAGACGGCAAGAAGCTCAAATTCGTCTTCCAGACCTCGACCAATGCGCCGCGTCAGAAGACGCAGGCCATCATCAAGCAGGCCTGCCAGAAGGCCGGGATCGAGATCGAAATCAAGGCGGTCACGGCATCGGTGTTCTTCTCGTCCGACGTCGGCAACCCCGACACCTACTCCAAGTTCTATGCCGACATGGAGATGTACAACACCACGCAGCCGCAGCCCGACCCGGAGCGCTTCCTGAACCAGTGCGTCTCCTGGGAGATCTCCAACAAGGAAAACAAATGGCTCGGCCGCAACGTCTCGCGCTGGTCCGATCCCGAGGCCGACAAGGCCTACAAGTCTGCGCAGAACGAGCTTGATCCGGTCAAGCGGGCCGCGCTGCTGATCAAGGTCGACGAAGCTTTTTGCGAGGCCAACGTGTTCCTGCCGCTTCTATCCCGCAACATCGTCAACGCAGGCGTCAACAACCTCATGGTCGACATGTCGGGATGGGACGTCACGACCTGGAATCTGGCGAGTTGGTATCGCAGCTGACGCCGGAGAGGCTGAACGCAAACTCCGCCTCGGCAGACCACCAGCTCAATCCCTGCCGGCGAATTGACGGTCGAGGTTTGACGCCGCGTCGGCGCTTCTGAGCCGTTTCATCAGCTCATCCCGCTCCTTGCCGTCGGGCAACGCCTCGGCCTTTTCACGGATGGTCCTGGTGAACTCCGCAAGCCGTTCTTGCAGAGTGGTGGTTTGCTGAACGCGACGCCGCCTGAGCACGATCGGGTCTCCATCTCATGGCACCATGCGGTGCCTTTCCGGATTGCCGATGATAAGTGCGAGCGCAGCCATGTCTGTATCAAATGATATAGTTCACGCCATTTGGTGCCGACACCCTGTGTTCACATGTGAACAGTGGGAGCCACCTTCACCTGCCGCTCCGGAACGAAAATGGCGGCTGTTACATTGACGCGGCGAGACAGCACGGACGCGCCATGGGCAAGATATTGATCAGCACCGCCGTCGTAAGCCTGGCGCTCATCATTGCCTTCGCGGTCTATGTCATCACTCTCTGAATTGCCAAGTAGAAGCGAATGATGGTGCGGCTCGGACATCAACCGCGCGCACAGCAATCGACCAACAGGTCCCAGATCCGCTGCGCCTCGCGCGATGCGCTGCTTTCCGGCCCCTTCTCCGGGTTGGACTGCGAATAGTCCGCCACCGGACGTTCCTCGCGAGGCACGATCCATCGCTGGGAGATCGGGTCGTACCATTTTCCGATCATCATTTCAGTCACGCCGATCGACTCACCGATTTGATCCTGGGCGAGCTACGGCTCACGGGCTTCGTCAATCCCATTCACCGCGCCTCGCCCATTTTACAAATCGGCTTCTGACACAATCGTTCCTGCCGCGGCTCAGCCAGGCCGTGCCGGATGAAGCGTACGGGGATGCCGCTCGTGCAGCAGTCGCGCGAGCTCTTCCCGCTCCGCAGGACGCCCCTTCATGGCGGTCTCGAACAGCGCTTCCTGGATGTCGCGAGGCATGTCACCCCACACGTCCATGGCCGCTCGTCCGAGCAAGCCCGCAAGATGATCCGCACCATCGCTCATTCGGCTCTCCTGATCTGATCACGGGAATGGAACAGCTAGGGCTGTGCAGCGTTCCAGTTCCATCATTGTCAAAGGAGACGTCGTTTATGGGATTCTTCACCAAGGACATCAAATCGATGGAAGACCTGCTGCTGCACGGCCTGCAGGATATCTATTACGCGGAACAGCAGATCCTCAAGGCTCTGCCGAAGATGATCGAGAAGGCGACAAACAGGGACCTTGCCGCCGGCTTGAAAGCCCATCTGGAGGAGACCAACAAGCAGGTCGACAGGCTCGGCAAGGCATTCGCGAAGCTCGGCAAGGAGCCCAGCGGGACACACTGTCCCGCCATCGACGGCCTCATCAAGGAGGCCGATGAGACCGCGGGCGAAATCGAGGACAAGGCCGTGCTCGATGCCGCGATCGTGGCCAACGCACAGGCCGTCGAGCATTATGAGATGTGCCGCTACGGCACGCTGATCGCATGGGCGGAGGAACTCGGGCACGACGACATCGTGCGCTTCCTCACGACGAACCTGAACGAAGAGAAGGCCGCCAACACCAAGCTGAACACCGTGGCGCTTCGCAAGGGCGTCAATGCCAAGGCGTCCAGCGCGGCTTGATCGAGACCTGCTGGTCAAGGCGTGCTGGTGAAGACGTACTAGACGTGGCGGCCCCACCCGCGGGGCTGCCACGTTCTCGTTGCAGGTTCGGTCAGATGAACGGCTTGCCGCCGGTGACCGCCAGGGTCGCTCCCGACGTGTAGCTCGAGAGTGGATCGGCGAGCATGACATAGGCGGTCGCAAGTTCGGCCGGTTGGCCGGCCCGTTGCATCGGCACTTGCTTGCCGAAGTTCTTGACTTTGTCCTCCGGCATCGTCGACGGAATCAGCGGCGTCCAGATCGGACCCGGAGCGACCGCATTGACCCGAATGCCCTTTGCCGCCAGCATCTGCGCAAGGCCGCCGGTAAAGTTCTGAATGGCGCCCTTGGTCGTGGCATAGGCCAGCAGGGTTGGATTCGGCATGTCGGAGTTCACCGACGCGGTGTTGATGATCGCCGCTCCCGGGCGCATGTGGGGGACCGCAGCCTTGGTGAGATAGAACATGGCGTGAATGTTGGTCTCGAACGTCCGCTGCCATTCCTCATCGCTGATCTCAGCGATCTCCTTGAACGTGTCCTGATGCGCCGCGTTGTTGACGAGGATGTCTATTGCGCCGAACGCCTCGACGGTGCGCTGGATGATCGCGCGACAATGATCGGGATTGCGGATGTCGCCGGGGATCAGGACGACCTTGCGTCCCTCGCGCTCCACCAGCGTCTTGACCTCAGCGGCATCCTCGTCCTCGTTCAAATAGGCGATGACGATGTCGGCACCTTCCCGGGCATAGGCGATCGCGACCGCGCGGCCGATGCCACTGTCGCCACCGGTGATGATTGCCTTCTTTCCGGACAGTCGCCCGGAGCCCTTGTAACTCTCTTCGCCGTGATCCGGTCGTGGATTCATCGCGCGGGTCGAACCGGGCATCGATTGCTGCTGGGACGGATAAGGCGGCTTTGGATATTCGGTCATGGAGTGGCTCCAGGGATTTACTCCGCTAACGGAAAGCTTTCGGAAGCGTTCCTCGCGGTTCCATCACGCCTCGTGGCCAAGCCGCACGATGATGTCGCTCGGCAACAGCGCTGGCGCGTCGGCGGCGCCCAATCGCCATAGGCTCTCGCCCGCGACCAGCGCCGGCATGGGCAGTTCGTGGTCGGCGAAATTGGCAACAATCTGCAAGATGTCTCCCTTCTGCGTCCGCCAACGGGCATCCAGGCCGCCCTTACGCTGGTTCTCCCCCAGCAACCTGCAATGAGCCGAAACGAAACCCCGTTTGATCAGCGGAACGATCTTCTCGCGCCGTATCTTCAGCAATCGGGCTGTGAGGCCGCGAAACCTGGCGCTGGCGGGAGAGCGGTCGATGCCGGCCCAGTCGAGCTTCGATGCCCCGAAGGTTTTTTCATCGCACGGATCCGGAATCCTGGCGCGCATGCCGGGCGTCGAGAACGCCTTGAAGTGCGCGAACTCCTTGCGCCGCCCTTCCCGCGTTAGCTCGGCAGCTTCGCCGGACCAGTCTGCGAAAAACAGGAATGGCGTCTCGGCCGCGGCTTCCTCACCCATGAACAACAGGGGAATATGCGGGTTCAAGAGAACCAGTGCCATGGCCTGGTCCAGCTTCTCCGGACCGACCAGCGCGGAAAGCCGCTCCCCGAGCGCGCGGTTGCCGATCTGGTCGTGGTTCTGGGCGAAGAAGATGGTGGCATCAGGCGGCAGATGCGCGCTCGGCTCGCCGCGCGGTTCGTCATGCAGCGGAAAGATTTCGCCCTGGTAGGCAAAGCCCTCGGTGAGCGCTCGCGCGAGATGTTCAAGCGGCCTGTTTGCGAACGCGCGATAATAGCCTTCGTCCTCGCCCGTCAACAGGACGTGGAGCGCGTTGTGAAAATCATCGCCCCATTGCGCGTCATAGAGCCGGGTTCGCCCCTGAGCACGGTCGAGCAGGCGGGCCTGATTGGCCTCGTTCTCCAGCATCAGATGCACGCGCCGGTCCGGCAGCTGACTGCGAACCGTCTCGGCAAGCTCGATCAGGAAATGGCGGTCGGAATCGTCCTTCAGGGCGTGAACGGCGTCGAGCCGCAAGCCGTCGAACCCGTAGTCGCGCAGCCACATCAACGCGTTCTCGATCAGGAACTCGCGCACGAACGCGCCGTCGTGTCCCTCGAGGTTGACGGCAGGGCCCCAGCCGGTGCTGTGGCGCGCGGTAAAGAAACTTTCCGCATAGAGGTGCAGATAGTTCAGCTGCGGTCCGAAATGGTTATAGACAACATCGAGATAGACCATGATGTCGAGGGCATGCGCCGCGCGTAACAGCCGCTTGAGGTCTTCCGGCCTGCCGTAGCGCGCATTCGGCGCATTCAGCAGCACGCCGTCATAGCCCCAATTGTGCCGGCCGGGGACATCATTGAGCGGCATCAGCTCGATTGCGGTAATGCCGAGATCGCGCAGATAGGGCAACTTCTTCTCGACGCCGGCATAGGTGCCCTCCTCACTGAAGGTGCCGACGTGCAACTCGTAGATCACGGCCTCCGCCCAAGGGCGGCCGGGATAGAGCACCGAGTCTCGGAACGCCGCAGTGTCCACCACCTCGCTCGGGGCCCCGACGTCGTCCGGCTGGAAGAACGAGGCGGGATCGGGAACGACCAGGTCTTCGTTGATCCTGAACTGATAGCGCGTGCCGACATGCGCGGCGGGACTCAACGCCTGGTACCAGCCATCGTGGTCGCGCATCATCCGGAGTGGCGGCCGGCCGGCTTCGAGCAATTCGACCGATTGCGCCGTCGGCGCCCACAGATTGAAGCAGACCCCGTGGTCGAGGCATCGAGGGCCGTGGTGTCGCGCTGGCCCGGCCATTCCCAAACTGTGACTCAAACCTGGCCGCCTTTGCGTGCATGGCTGGAAGTTACGGCACGCTTCGCGAGGCTCGATTTTACGATCGCTTGAGCATGCTCAACGGGAGAAGCCGAGATGTGGGCATTCGTTCCTCAGGCCGGCGCCACACCGATGCGCCATGTGCGTTGTGTGCACTTTTGGGCCGAGGTGCGGCGACGATGGGTTGGGGAAGATCAAGTTGCAAACAGGGAACGGAATCGCCGGGGCGACGGTTGCAACTCCACACGGGAGTTTTCGTCATGCGCCGCTCGAAGCCACAGCCGATCCGCAACAAGCTCGACCTGGCCGACCGTACTCAGGTGCGCCTCGTCAGAAAGCGTCTCGGACTATCCGACGCAGAGCTGACCAGCATCGTCGAGCGGATTGGCAACTCGATTGCGGCTATCAGCAAGGAGGCGGCGCTGCAAAGGGCAACCACGCTGCCGAAGCCGGACGATGTGCCTCCTGTCGCGGTGATTACTTCTGCGACCGTCGGCGAGCAGGCGACGCGGAAGTGACGGCAACCTCACCAAATTCTTCAGGGGCTATTCGGGGGCAGCGATGGATCAAACGGTACATTCAGACGACACCCTGACGCGGGCGGCCTCGAGCCTGCGCCGCTCCCGCATCAGCGAGGGCAAGCCGTTTCCGCTCGGCGCCACCTGGGACGGGCTCGGCGTCAATTTCGCGCTGTTTTCAGCCCATGCCACCAAGGTCGAACTCTGCCTGTTCGACGACAGCGGCGAAACCGAACTGGAGCGGATCGAACTCCCCGAATATACCGACGAAGTCTGGCACGGCTATTTGCCCTCGGCCCGCCCCGGCACCGTCTATGGCTACCGCGTCCATGGCCCCTACGAACCCGACGCTGGACACCGCTTCAATCCCAACAAGCTCGTGCTCGATCCCTACGCCAAGCAGCTGGTCGGCCGGTTGCGCTGGGGACCGGAGCTGTTCGGCTACCAGCTCGACCATGCCGACAAGGATCTCTCCTACGACGAACGCGACAGCGCGCCCTTGATGCAGAAATGCCGTGTCATCGACCCGGCCTTCACCTGGGGCGCCGCGCGCAAGCCGGAAGTGCCGTGGGAGCGGACGATCGTCTACGAGATGCACGTCAAGGGGTTTACCCAGTTGCATCCGCTGGTGCCCGACGCAGACCGCGGCACGTTCTCCGGTCTCGCGCACTCGGAAGTTCCGGCCTACCTGCGCTCGCTTGGCATTACCAGTGCAGAATTGTTGCCGATCCATGCCTTCGTTGACGACAGCTATCTGGTCGAGAAAGGCTTGCGCAATTACTGGGGCTACAACTCCCTTGCCTTCTTCGCGCCGGAGCCGCGTTACCTCAGGACGCCGTTCGCGAACGAATTCAAGGCCATGGTCAACCAGTTCCACGCCCATGGCGTCGAGGTCATCCTCGACGTCGTCTACAATCACACCGCTGAAGGAAACGAGCTCGGCCCAACCCTCTCGTTCAAGGGCATCGACAACGCCAGCTATTACCGCCTGCTGCCGGACCAGCAGCGCTACTACATCAACGACACCGGTACCGGGAACACGGTGAACCTGTCGCATCCACGCGTGCTGCAACTGGTCGCGGATTCCCTGCGCTACTGGGCGACCGAGATGCGGGTCGACGGTTTCCGCTTCGATCTCGCCACCATCCTGGCGCGCGAACCTTACGGGTTCGATGAAGGCGGCGGCTTCCTCGATGCCTGCCGGCAGGACCCCGTGCTTTCCAGCGTCAAGCTGATCGCCGAGCCCTGGGACATCGGTCCGGGCGGCTATCAGGTCGGTCAGTTTCCGCCGGGATGGGCGGAGTGGAACGACAAGTTCAGGGACACCGTGCGCGCCTTCTGGAAGGGCGATGAGGGATCGATCGCGGACTTCGCCAAGCGCGTGTCCGGATCCGGCGATCTCTTCAACAAGCGCGGCCGCCGGCCATGGGCCAGCGTCAACTTCGTCACAGCCCATGACGGCTTCAATCTCAATGACCTCGTCTCGTACAACGACAAGCACAACGAAGCCAATGGTGAGGATAATCGCGACGGCCACAGCGACAATCATTCCTGGAATTGCGGCGCCGAGGGACCGACGGACGATCCGGACATCACGGCGCTGCGCGAGCGCCAGAAGCGCAATCTGCTGGCGACCATGTTGTTGTCGCACGGCACGCCTATGCTGCTTGCCGGCGACGAATTCGGACACACCCAACACGGCAACAACAACGCGTACGCCCAGGACAACGAGACCACATGGCTCGACTGGCTCCGCATCACCGCAAATGGCCGCAGCCTGCGCGAATTCACGCGCAAGCTGATCGCCACGCGCAAGGCATTTCCGATTCTTTACCGCAGCCGCTTCCTGGTCGGCTCCCACAATGAAGAGCTGGACGTGAAGGACGTGACGTGGCTCGCGCCGTCCGGGGAGGAAATGACGACGGACCAGTGGCAGGACGGTAACGCCAAATGTTTCGGCCTGCTGCTCGACGGCCGCGCCCAGGAGACCGGGATCAAGCGCCGCGGCTCGGACGCAACCATGCTGCTGATCTACAACGCCCATTACGACGTCGTGAATTTCACCTTGCCCGCAGTCGCCGAGGGACGCAGCTGGATCGGGTTGATCGACACCAATCAACCGGAGGGGCAAATGCCCGCATTCGAGTTCGGGCACGTTTATGCGATGACGGGGCGATCCCTCGTGGTGTTCGGTCTCGCCACCGAAACCATCGCCACGCGCCGCCTGCGCCAGGGCCTCGGCGCGCTGCTGGACGTCGTGGAGGCGCCGCTGCCGGGGTAGTTGGTCGTGACACGGTGAGCCGACGCTTTCGAGTTGATGCGACAGGGAACGCACGCAGGTTATCGGCGTTCGAGTAGATGGGGCATCAGTCGGAGAACACCGAGATGAAGTTCACAGGTGCCGTTATCCTCGCCGCTCTCGCGCTGCCTGGAGCAGCCTGGGCGCAGGCCAGCAAGCCTAACGTTTCGTCCGCGCCGAGCGCGCAGAATTCGGGTGCCGGCATTGCCGGGCAGCCCGGCAACAAGAACGGGCCGGCCGCAAAGCCTGGTGAGACCGTTGGATCGAGTTCGACGAGCTCCACTGGCAACACCGCCGTGCAGTCGCAGGACCCGTCGAATATTCAGGGCGCGCCAGGCAACAAGAATGGGCCGCCCGCCAAGCGTCCGGACCAACGCTAAACGAATACGCCCACAATCCTGCCGATCGACTTCGAACGACCTGCGCCCGATATCATCGGCGCAGGTCGTTTCGCGAGGAACGAACGCTAAAGCCGCCCGTTCGGAAGACATCCTCTTTCCTGTCCTCCCAATAGGAGAGTCCCCACCATGTATCACCACGTCAAGAAGCTGATGTTCACCGTTCGCGTCGACGAGCCGGATCCCCGCTTCGGCAACATGCTGCTGGAGCAGTTCGGCGGCGCCAATGGCGAGCTCGCCGCCGCGATGCAGTACTCGATCCAGGGGTTGAACTGCGAGGATCCCGATCGCAAGGACCTGCTGATGGACATCGGCACCGAAGAGCTCAGCCATCTGGAAGTGGTCGGCACGCTGGCGCGGATGCATCTCAAGCCGTCGAAGTTCGACCGCCAGGCGGCCGAAGCCGATCCCCTCATCGCCATCGCCGGCGGCGGCGGCGTCAATCTCTTCAACTCCCAGGGCAATGCCTGGACCGCCGACTATCTGAAGATCACCGGCGAGCTTGACGTCGATCTGCGCAGCAACATCGCCGCGGAGGCGCGGGCCAAGATCGTCTACGAGCGGCTGATCAATTTCTGCGACGACGCCGGCAGCAAGGACGCGCTGCAGTTCCTGATGACCCGCGAGATCACGCACATGAAGGCGTTCGCGCTCGCGCTCGAGAGCATGGGCAAGCCAGCGTTCAGCATCGGCCGCATCGCGCCGACGCCCGGCCTCGTGGACCAGTTCTTCAACGATTCCACCGGCGCCGGCGACCATGGCGAGATCGACACGCGCGGCCCGTGGAACGAGGGCGGCGACTGGGTGTTCACGGAGTCGCCGGCGATCCAGGCGGGCGAACCGGGTCCGGCCTCGGCCATCGTCACCGAGAGCTCGCCGCCCGCGGACGAAGCGGGTCTCGGCGATCTGCTCATCAACGAGCTGCGCGATATCCTGCATGCCGAGAAGCAATTGACCAAGGCGCTTCCCAAGATGGCGGAGGCCGCCCGCTTCGATCAGTTGCGCGAGCTGTTCGAGCAGCACCTCGCCGAGACCGAAGCGCAGGTCGAGCGCATCAACGAATGCTTCGAAATGCTCGGTAAATCCGCCCGCGCCAAGCCCTGCAAGGGCATGATGGGCCTCGTCGAGGAAGGCCAGGAGATCATGGCCGAGGGCGAGGACAAGGAGGACGCGGCGGCCGACCTCGCCCTGATCGGCGCAGCGCAGCGCGTCGAGCATTACGAGATCGCGGGCTATACCACGGCGCGCAACCTCGCCCAGCAGCTTCGCCACAGTGCCATTGTCGCCCTGCTGTCGAAATCGCTCGCCGAGGAGGAGAACGCCGATCAGCTTCTCAACCAGGTGGCTCGCTCGCTGATGTCGGTGGCGAAAATGCCCGCGGCAGTCGAGCAGACCGAATGATCCCTAGCCGTCCAGCAGGTCGAGAAACTCCTCGACCCGGCTGAACGGATCCTGGTCGCGGCGGCCGGCGTGAACAACGCGGTCGCCGTCGCGCTGCAGCGATCGTGCCTCGGACTTTCCCCTGAATTTCCGCAGCCGCCCCGGCAGGAATGTCGCGGCGACGGCCTCGGGCCCGACATCGAGCCTGACGATGCCGCGCCGTTTGCAATCGATCCGGAGCCTGGCGGATGCGAAGAAGTCGCGGGCCTCCGGCGGCAGCCTGCCGAAACGACGCGAGATCTCCTCCTCCAGATCTTCCAGATCGTCGTCGCTTCGGCACCTGGCAGCGCGGCCATAGATCTCGAGCCGGACCGCTTCCGATTGCACGTAGCCTTCAGGCAGCATGTCGGCCAGCGGCATATTGAGATCGGGCACCCACAGATCGGCCCCGGTATCGCTGCCTCGCTCGGACGCCCGCTTCAGCAGATGACTGTAGAGCACGGGTCCGAACACCTGGACGTGGCCGGACTGCTGTTCCGAGAACAGATCGCCGGCGCCCCTGAGGTCGAGGTCGCGCTCGCTGATCGCAAAGCCGGCCCCCGGCTTGCTGAACTCCTCCAATACCGCCAGACGCTTCTCGGACTGCTCCGAGGTCGCTTCCGTGAGCAGATGAGCAAAGGCGCGCGTGCCGCCGCGTCCCACCCGCCCCCTGAGCTGATGCAGCTGCGCAAGTCCGAACTTTTCGGGCCAGCACACCACGATGGTGTTCGCGCGCGGAATATCGAGACCGCTTTCCACGATATTGGTCGCCAGCAGCACATCCGCCTCGCCATCGACGAAACTCATCATGCGATCGTCGATCTCGTCCACGGGCAGTCTGCCGTGAAGACAGACGATGCGCAGCTCCGGCGCCACCGATTGCACCCGCGCCAGCATCGGCTCCAGATCCTGGATGCGTGGGCAGATCAGGAAGCTCTGACCGTGCCGCCTGCGCTCGCGGAGCAGCGCTGCGGCAATGGCAGCATCGGACAGCGGCGCGATCCTGGTCACGATGGGAAGGCGATGAACCGGCGGCGAGGCGATGACGCTAAGATCCCTGAAGCCGGCAAGACCCGCCGCGAGCGTGCGCGGGATCGGCGTGGCGCTCATCCACAGCGAATGGACACCCTTGGCGAGGCCTGAAAGCTTCGCCTTCTCGGCCGCTCCGAAGTGCTGCTCTTCGTCGATGATGACGAGGCCGAGGTCGGCGAACTTCACGTCCTTTGCCGCAAGCGCCTGGGTGCCGACCACGACTTTCAGCGTGCCGCGCCGCAGCCCCTCCTTGGTCTCTCGCGTCTCCGGGCCTGAACTGGCTCGTGACAGGCTTCCCACCTCGATGCCGAGAGGGCCGAACCGCTTGCGGAAGGTTTCGACATGCTGCCGCGCCAGCACGGTCGTCGGCGCCGCGATCGCCACCTGTTTGCCGGACAGCGCCACTGCGGCCGCCGCCCGCAGCGCGACCTCGGTCTTGCCGAAGCCGACGTCACCGCAGATCACCCTGTCCATGGGGTGGCCCGCCGCAAGATCGTCGAGGACGTCTTGAATCGCCTGGGCCTGGTCCACTGTCGTGAAATAGGGGAACCGGGCGACGAATTTTTCGTAAGCTGGCCCCGGCGGCACCAGTTTGGGTGCACGACGGCGGAGGCGCTGGCTGATGTGTTTGGCGAGCGCCTTGGCGGCGACCTGGATTTCCGCTTCCGCCTCGGTGCGCCGCGCCCACCAGCTGCTGCCGTCCGCCTTGTCCAGCGTCAGCTTCCCGGGCTCGCCGGCATAAGGCCAGATCACGGCAAGATCGGAGGGCGGTACGAGCACGGCATTGTCGCCCGCGAATTTGAGCCTGATCATCTCGCGTCGCGATCCCTTGCCCATATCCAGGGTCTGCAAGCCATCGAGCACGGCGAGCCCGCGTTGCAGATGGACGATAGCGGCGCCCTTTTCCGGCACGTCGGGATGATCGAAAGCCGGATTCCAGGCGCGCGCCATCGGCTGCGGATGATGGGCTCGGCTGCCGAGCACGTCGGACGCGGTCACGACGACGAGCGGCTTGCGGCCGGCGCCAATGAACCCCGCGTCGAAATCGGCCAGCAGCGCGCCTTCGCGGCTCCGTGCCTTCGTCACCTCGCTCCAATCGGCCAGGCGCTCCGCCTTGATGCCGCTCATGCGCTCCATCGCGCGAAGGTCGTCCTCGACGGCCGCGACGAACAGTAGCCGCGATCCGCCGCGCTGCATGTCGGCGACGAAGGCGCGAAGCGCCTTGCGAGGCGAGGCCAGCTTCGAGAACTCCGGCGTCGAGATGAAGGCCGCCTTGCGCGGCAGCACGCTGATGCGCTTCTTCAGCTGCTTCCAGTCCGCCTGCCCCAGATATTCGCGTTCCGCATCCCTGCGGCCGGCAGCGTCCTCGATCGTGCCCTGCCAGCTCTCGGCGTGAGCCGATACCCCGGCATCCGCGATCCATCGCGCGCGGCTGCAATAATCAGGCAGTGTCGCCCGCTGTCCGCGCGTAGCTCCCAGAGCGATCCGCTCGGACATGGGATCTATGATCAATTCCGGGGTCTCGTAGACGACCTCGTGCTCGATGGGATCAACCGCGACGATCTTGCGGATCGTGTCGCCGGAATGCTCGATCCGGAAGGGAGCGAGTGCGCCGGCGGGAAACACTTCGAACGTCTTGCCATGGAACAGGACACCGCCCGGATACTCCGCCTCTTCGTCGAGATCGTAGCCGAGAGCTTCCAGCCGCGTCTCCAGCTCGGTCTCGGAATAGGGCGCGCCCACCTTCAGCGTGAGGCTCGACCGCGACCAGCTCGCCGGCAGCGGCAGCCGTTCCATGATGGCTTCCGCGGTGGACACCAGGAAGACGGGCTTCTTTGTCTTGGCGAGACGCCGCAGCACCGAGCTGCGCCGGCCCGCGATCTCGCGGGAGGGCTCGAGGCCGTCGAAGGGCAGCGTGTTCAGGCGCGGAAACACCAGCACGTCGACCGAGGGATCGAGGGCGTGGATCACGCCGCCCAGCCGCTCCGCCCTACTCTCGTCGTCGCAGAGGAAGACGAGGCCGTCGCGGCCGGACTTCTCCCACTGCTCGAGCAGATGCAGCGCCAGCATGCCGAGCGGCGATGAGGAGGCGACCGCGGAACGCGAGGCGCTCTTGTCCGGGCGCTTGCTTGTCGAGCTGGTACTTTTCGAGCTCTTGCTTTTCGAACTCGTGCTCTTCGCGCTCTTGCTTATCGAGCCTACGCTTTTCGAGCTCTTGCTTTTTGTCTTTATCGCGCCGGTCGTGGCCCGGGCTTTGCTGGTGGGCGCCAATGTGTATCCAACTTTGTTTCGCAAATAGAGGCGAGCGACGACGAGCCCTCCCGTCGAGCTCCGTCGATAACGCGCCTCGGGCTTGAGCGCCCATTGACGTCATTACAATTTTGCAATTGCGTTGAAAAGCAGAGACAGGGGGCAAAGGCAAGCGGCCTGAACGGGCAGAAGGCTAACGGGCAGGCGGCTATTGCAGAACCTTCGGCAGCACCACGACCACGTCCACGCTCTGCGCGAGGATGTGCGTGGCGACCACAGCGAGCTGGTGCGAGAACTCGTCCTCGATCTCGGCCGCGCAGTCTTCGTCGCTGGCAATGGCAAACAGCAGATTGCCGTCGATTTCGTCGAACCGGATGCCGGCGAAGAGGCGATCGAAAATCTCGGCGCCCGCGATGTACGCGATTCGCGCCTGGATGGCCTGGTCCTCGACGAGCGACAACTTCCTCATGGACGCAACATATGGCCGCACCATCCGAATGCAAGAGCAGGAGAGCGCTGGCGCGGCGTGCCTTGCGAACTATATTGGTGGCATCGTCCCGCCTAACCGCCAATTGCCTTGAGGAAATCCTTGATTCTGTTCCTGCTGCTGATCTTCCTGCCGATCGGCGTGTCGGCCGGCCGCTATTATTTGCGCGGCGACGGCCGCGGCAATTGGCAGACGGCGGATCGCTCCAGCGCCGGCCTGCTGCCGCCCGCATCGGCCAATCCGGATGCGCTGATCCGCGTCTTCGCCGCGCGCACCGTGCGCTGGCGCAGTATTTTTGCCGTCCACACCTGGATCGTCGTCAAGGAGAAGGGCGCCACAACCTATAGCCGATACGACTACACGGCCTGGGGCGACCCTGTTCGCAGCAACGGCTTTCCGCCCGACGGCCGCTGGTTCGGAGCCCTCCCGGAAACGGTGGTCGCCGTCGATGGCGCGCGGGCCGAAGCGCTGATTCCGAAGATCCGTGCCGTCATCGAGAATTACAAGTTCCGCGCCTATGGCGACTACAGCGCCTGGCCGGGACCGAATTCCAACACCTTCGTGCAGGCGGCGCTGGATGCTGTTCCCGAGCTGCGTGCCGTGCTGCCGCCGACCGCTATCGGCAAGGACTTTCCCTACAGCGGACGCTGGGCCGGCATCACGGCGTCCGGCACCGGGCTCTACGCCTCGCTGTCGGGCTATCTCGGCATGACCATCGGCTGGGTCGAAGGGGTCGAGATCAATTTCCTCGGCGCGGTGCTCGGCCTCGACATCCGCCGCCCCGCGCTGAAGCTTCCAGGCATAGGCCGCCTCGGTGTCGCGGCCGGCGCATAGGCCAATGACGGGGCCGTCCCATCAAAGTCGGTGCCCTCCCAATCTTCCCGACACATCGTCCTTCCAATGTGTGCTTCAGGTCACAGCAGAATCGAGCGCCGTCGCGTAGATTGATCTTGCATGGCCGCAAACAAGGTAACGGCGGTACGCATGAGGCTGGAGAGGCGACCAACAGCTACGAACTTTTGAAGCCGCCAGGGTGAAGAGCTCGGCGGCTTTTTTCTCTGTCCAGGACGCGCGGCCGAAGCTTGTTCGCTGCCGATGTGGCTACCGGCAGCGCCAGCTACTATCGTTTCTCTGAATCCGAGGACCTCCGCTGATCGCGCTCTTCTTCGATCTGCCGTTCCGCTTCGACCCAGAACTCCACATCGCGATCGGCCGGGCGACCGGCCTGCTCCCAGAGCTCGTACGCGCGCGCTCGTACCTTGCCGCGCCGCATCATGCGAAGGAGCTTTTGCTTCAGCTCCTCGGCGAAACTCCTGAATCGCTGGACGGTGGTTTCGTCTTTAACGAGCGCAGCCGCTCGCGTTGCGAGTTCGATCTGGTGCTCTATCTTTTGCTGCTCATCCACCGCAAACCCCGCCGTAGCCACCGGCCTGCGTCGCAGCCCGTGCTGCTCACAACCTCAATTCCTGCTGGAAGGCTTCTGTTCCGCCTTCAATGCCAGGTCGTGTCAGCTTCGACGATCACCACTCTTGTTTCGGGATCTTCCGTCGTGTTGCAGGTGCAGGGCATGCCCTCACCACAGCGGCAGCCGCCCAATTCCTCGCTCCAGGCGCGGAGCGGATGGTTTACGCAGACCCATCCCAGACCGTGGCAGAATGGGCAGCCCTTGTTGGTCACAGCGTATCCGGCGTCCGCATCGGGTTCGACTTGTCCTCGTTGCGCAACTCCTGCTCGGCCGCGTGCCAGAACTCGTCCTCGCGGCCTTCCGGCTTGCCCGCCTGTTCCCACAAGCGGTGCGCGCGTTCTCTGATGTCGTGATCGGTCGGCTCCGGCATTGCATCTCCTGCGAAGAGACACGGCCCCACCCTGGGGGGTATGGGGGCTTGGAGGCGGGGCCGTGCAGGCCAGCAAATCGGCGGCGACGCTGGCCCGCTGAGTCAAGCCTCGATGGTGCGCAAGAGTTCCTAGCCCGGAGCGGCGAACACGCGAGCTCGAACGAAGCCCGCTCTCGCCGCCTTTTACAGGCCCCGGGATGGAGCGGTGCACTCCTGACGCGGAGCGTTCCTCAGGTATCGGGATGCCACGTCAGCCGGCAATCCAGACGAATCTGACGTCGGGCAGCAGGCGGCGCAAGCTCGAGCAAGTCACCGCGGCGAGCGAGAACGTTGTCATCAGCCGAAATCTGCGATACGGGCCTCGAGCGCAAACATGCTTTGATAAACTTCCGGCTCGCTCGCCCCGGCCATGACGTCGGGGGCAATTTCCGCGGCTTTCCGCAAGGCGCCCTGCAACGACGCGACGTCGAGCGCCTCGATCAGCAAAAGTCCGGCGAAAAAGCCCTCGTTCTTCCGCATGCCCTTCTCGGTCGTCCGCACCGATGTCCGCGCCTCGTCGGTCGCGCCGATCTGCACCGCGGCAACCCCGTCGCACGCAACGAGCGCCTGAGCCAGACCCTGGGGATCCTTCGGCAACGTCTCGATCCGCAGCGCCACGATCGATGCGCCCTCGCCCCGCCCTCCCCGCGCAATCATGACGCCGCCGCCCCGCATGAAATTGCCAAGCTTCGGCATGATGCGCCGGGACCACGGCGTCGGTGCGTTGAGGCGCGCCAGATAAGCCTCGCCGTCGAGGACCTCCGGCGTCCCCAGCTCGTACAGAATGAAGAAGCGGTTGATGTCGTCCCTTGCCGCGCGGAAGACACGCGATGCCAGGAAGCCCTTCGTCGTCACGCGCTCGGTCGTGTGCTCACGCGTCAGCCAGTGCCGGTAGTCGGTCAGGTCGTGAGCCTCGACGTCGCTCCAGATGGCGAGAAATCCCGTGCCGCGCATCCCGCCCTCCATGCCTACGCCTTGCCGCCGGCCGCAAGCCCGTGCAGAGCTGGCGCGATGGTCGCAGGCAATTGCCCTAGCCGTTGGACCGCCGCGAGCATCGCGGCGAGATAACCATAGGGACCCAGGCCGCAAATGACTGCCGTGGAGGCGCTCGACGTGATCGAGTGGCGGTGCAGCTCGTCCCGCGCGTGGATGTTCGAGATATGCACCTCGATCTTTACACCCTCGAAAATCTTCAGCGCATCGATCAGCGCGATCGAGGTGAATGAATAGGCCGCGGGGTTCATGATGATGGCGTCCGCGTTGCCATGGGCGGACTGGATCAGGCTGACGAGTTCGCCCTCCATGTTCGATTGATGGAACGACATCGAAACCCCGAGCTGGTCGGCCAGCGCCTTGCAGCTCGCCTCGATCTCCCCGAGCGTCGTCGAGCCGTAGATGTGGGGCTCGCGGATGCCGAGGAAATTGAGATTGGGTCCGTTGAGGATCATGATCCTTGCGGCCATTTTCGCTTGTCCTTCTTTTGTTGCCGACGCGTCTAGCCGCTGAACCACTTGGCCGGGATCGTCACCAGCCCCGGGAATAGCACCATCGCGAACAGGACGATCAGTTGCGCAATCAAGAAGGGCCAGACGCCCTTGATGATGTCCTCCATGCTGATCCTGGAGACGCCGCAAACCACGTTCAGCACGATACCGACCGGTGGCGTGATGAGGCCGATCGCATTATTGATGATGAAGAGGACACCAAAGTAGACGGGATCGATGCCCGCCGCCTTGACGATCGGCATCAGGATCGGCGTGAGGATGAGGATGGTCGGCGTCATGTCGAGAGCCGTCCCCACGATCACCACCACGACCATGATCGCCAGCATCAGGAGCGTGTTGTTGCCCATGAAAGGCTTGAGCAGGGTGACGATCTGTGCCGAAATCTCGGACACGGTGATGAGCCAGGACGACACCAGCGCGGCTGCCACGAGAAACATGACGATGCTCGTCGTCAAGGCCGAGGAGACGAACACCTCGTAAAGCTGCGACAGCTTCAATTCCCGATAGATGCAGGTCGCAACGAACAGCGAATAGACGGCGACGACCACTGCGGCTTCCGTCGGCGTGAAGATGCCGAAACGCAGGCCGACCACGATGATGACCGGCAGCATCAACGCCCAGAAGCCGTCGACCACCGCTTTCACCATTTCCGAGAGCGATGCTCTTGGCGGGGGCGTCAGGTTCTCCTGGCGGACCACCCACCACCAGGCCAGGCAGAGCCCCGCCCCGAGCAACAGCCCGGGGACGATCCCGGCCAGAAACAGTTTCGAGATCGACACGCCCGCGGCGACACCGAAAATGACGAATCCGATGCTGGGCGGAATCACGGGCGCGATGATGCCGCCGGCCGCGACCAGACCCGCCGCATAGGATTTCTTGTGGCCCGCCGCCACCATCATCGGCACCAGCAGGGCAGCCAGTGCCGCGGCATCGGCTGCCGCGGAGCCCGAGAGCGACGCAAGGATGCAGGACGCGAGGATCGTGACGTAACCAAGGCCGCCGCGAAAATGGCCGACCGCGACGAGCGCAACGTTGACGATTCGCTTGGCCAAACCACCCTTGTTCATGACCTCGCCGGCGAGCATGAAGAAGGGAATGGCCATGAGCGGAAAGCTGTCCGCGCCGTTGATGACGTTCTGCGCCACGATCTGCGCGTCGAACATGTCGATCGTGCTCATCAGGGCCACGCCGCAGACGATAAGCGCAAAGGCGATCGGCATGCCCAGCGCCATGGCGCCCAGCAGCGAGAAGGTGAAGACGGCGACCGTCATGACGCGATCCCGGTGGATTGCTGGACGTAAGCGCCGCCTGACATGGTTCGATGAGACATCAGTGCTCTTCCGATTCCTTGACGGCCACCATGTCGGATTCGCTGGCCTGTCCCGTGAGCACGCGGACGAGGTCGTAGAGAAGGATCACTGCGGCGGACACGCCGAAGACCACGCCCACTGCGTAGAAGATAGCCATCGACAGGCCGGTGGCCGGCGCGCGGTCCTCGATGTTGATGATGGTCTGGCGCCAGCTTCCCGAAAGCAGCAGCCAGTCGGCAAACAGCATCAGGCAATAGTTGATGACGAAGCAGATGCGCTTGCCCGAGGCCGGCAGCATCCGGACGAGAGTGTCGACGCCGAGATGGGCGTGCTCGCGAAGCGCGACGATTGCGCCGAGGAAGGTCAACCAGACCAGCAGCCAGCGCGACAGCTCCTCGGAAATTGCGATACCGGAATTGAAGCCGTAGCGCAGGACAACGTTGCCGAACACCAGCACCACCATCACCGCAAGACATGCGGCGATGATGCCCTTCAACAGGGTGCAATAGAGGTCGAGAATTCGCGCCATGCGTGCCGTCCGGGCAAAGTCGGGTTCAGAGCCGGCCGACTGGCCGGCTCTGCTCTTGCATGCTGACGAGGTCGACTATTTCACGTCCTTGCGGATGCGATCGAGCTCGTCGTTGAACAGCTTGACCGCCTCCGGCTTGAGATTGGCGGCAATCTTGTCGACCACCGGCTGCGCCGTCTTGCGCATGCGATCGAGCTCTTCCGGCGCGACGGTGTTGTACTGCATGCCCTTCGCCTGCAATTCAGAGAGGGCCTTTTCGGTCTGAAGGCGGGTCTGCTCCTTTTGATAGCCTCGGCTTTCCTCATACGCCTCGCGCATCAGGCGCTGCTCGGTCGGCGAGAGCTTGTCCCAAAACGCCTTGCTCACCAGGATAATGTTCAGGGTGAAGGTGTGATTGGTGGCGGAAACGTATTTTTGCACTTCATAGAACTTGTTGGAGAGAATGACCGTGAAGGGGTTCTCCTCGCCATCGACGGTGCGCGTCTCCAACGCCGAATAGAGTTCGCCGAAGGCCATCGGAACGGGATTGGCCTTGAAGGATCCGAAGGTCTCGAGATAGACCGGGTTCGGAATGACGCGGAGCTTGAGGCCGTTGAAATCCTCGACCTTGGTGATCGGCCGCGTGCTGTTGGTGACGTTGCGGAAGCCGAGGCCCCAATAGCCCAGACCGATCAGCCCCTTCGACGGCAACGTATCGAGCATCGACGTGCCGAACTTGCCGGTCCCGAGAGCATCCGCCTGCTCGATGGTCTTCACGATGAATGGAAAGTCGATGAGGCCGAACTCCGGCACGACGGTTGCGAGCGACGTCGTCGAGGCCGACAGCATTTCCTGCGTGCCGCCGCGCAGCGCGGATTGCTGCTGCAGCTCGTTGCCGAGCTGCGAGGCCGCGAACTCACGAATCTTCATCTTGCCCCCGCTCTTCGCCAGCAGGATCTCCGCAAATTTCTGCACCCCCGCGCTGACGGGGTGATCGGTGTTGTTCAGGTGTCCCCACCTGATCGTGCGCTCCTGAATGTCCTCAGCGGATGCACCGACCGTCAGCGCCACGCAGATCGCCGTCGCAGACAGCGCCCGTACCAACAAGCTCATTTTGACCTCCCTGTTCGATCGGGGCACGACGGCGGCTCGAGCCATTCTTTTCTGCACCCTCAGGTCAATCAAAAAACATAACTACATTTCTCGGTCAAATGATAAATTTCTGTTCATCTGAGATTTTCGAATACATCTGTTGTTATGGATTTGCTATATTGCTGGTAACATTGATGGTTCGGCCGCCCACCACGGGCGTTGCGCGCATATTGCGGGATCGGAGAGCATGACGTCACTCGAGGGGCGCCCCTTGTCGGCGGGCGACAGCGGTTATCAGCGGATTCGATCCGACATCATTTTCGGCGTGCTGACGCCGTCCGGACGTCTCAAGCTCGACGCCATGAAGGAGGACTACGGCGTCAGCATCTCCACGCTGCGCGAGATCCTCAATCGGCTGACCTCGGAGGGATTCGTGGTCGCGGAGGGCCAGCGCGGCTTCGAGGTGGCGCCGATATCCATCCAGAACCTGCGTGAACTCGCCGGCCTGCGCATCCTGCTGGAGCAGCATGCAATGGCCGAGTCGTTTCGTGCCGGCGACGTCGAGTGGGAGGGCCGCGTGGTGTCCGCGCATCACAAGCTGGCGGCCACCGAACGCACCGTCCTCAAGGAGGGGGACGATCCCGAGCTGCGCAAACGCTACGACGGCGAATTCCACCAGGCTCTCATCTCGAATTGCGGTTCGCGCGAGCTGATGCAGACCCACGCGATCGTGTTCGACAAATATTTCCGCTATGCGCTGCGCTACCGCGGCGCAGAGACGATCAACCAGCACAAGGCGCTGCTCGAATGCGCCCTCAAGCGCGACATCAAAAGCGCCAAAACCGTGCTCACCGATCACATCAACGGGTGCGTCGCGCACGCCCTCGCCTCCTGGAACGAGGATTGATCGTCCGCGGCCTGACGTCGTTCGGAGACAGCGCTCGTCGCTGCAATCGGATTTCGGGATGACTCCTGACATGATTCCCGCATATCGGGTCGAGACCGCGGTCGCCGCAGGCGACATCCTGGGCGAAACGCCATTGTGGTGCGACCACTCCCGCAAGCTGTGGTGGGTCGACATCGACCGGCGGCTGCATCAATCCTTCGATCCGGCGACCGGCGCGCATCAGGTTGTTCCGTACGGGTGCAACTTCCTCGGCAGTCAGGCCTTGACGGCAGATGGCTCCCACCTGCTCGCGCAGGATCTGGGGCTTTATCGCCGCGCGTCCGATGACGATCCTCCAGGTCAGCTCTGCGAGGTCGAAAGCGGCCTCGACAATCGCCTGAACGACGGGCGCGTCGACGCGCGGGGCCGGCTGTGGATCGGCACCATGGACAACCAGCTGCATCGGCCGAACGGAGCGCTGTATCGCGTGGACGCGGACGGCCGGACAACGCGCATGTTCGGCGATGTCATCGTGACGAACGGCATCGCGTTCTCGCCCGACAATCGCACGCTCTACTTCACGGACACGAGGCGTTACCGCACCTGGCAGTTCGACTTCGATCTCGATGACGGCGCGATTAGCAACAGACGGCTGTTCGCGGATTACAGCGCCTCCGGCGAGAGGCCCGACGGCGCGTGCATCGACGCTGCGGGCGGACTGTGGACCGCATTCTTCTCCGGCGGCCGGGTGGTGCGCTATCGGCCGGACGGCCGGATCGATACCGTCATTCCGGTGCCGGCGACCAATCCGACCTGCGTATGCTTCGGCGGAGCCGATCTGAAGACCCTGTTCGTGACGACGGCGAGAAAGTTTCTTGATCGCGAGCAACTGGGCCGCGAACCCCAGGCGGGTCATGTTCTGGCCATTGATGGCATTGCACAGGGACTTCCAGAGCATCGCTTCGGCAATTCATCCTGAGCGCCTGCCACCGAGACGTCGCGGCACATGACGCGACCAGGCATTCAAACAGCGGACATGATTTCTCGTTCTCGCGGCGCGTTTCGCCCGAGCTTTGCTTCGTCACTCCGCCCTCATATCCAAGAGGGCGCAGGGAAGGCCGGGTGCCGGCTGGCACCCGCGGTCCGCTGCGCGAAAAGCACACGCAGGAAAACCGCACAGCAGCATACAGGTGTAGCCAATCACTCGGCCTTCCCTGCGCGACGGTTGGACGGCTTATGCCGTGCTCTCCCGGGAGCCGAGTTCTCTTTGGCCTCCCTCGCCTCGCGAATTTGGATGATGCTGTCTGCCCGGTTGGGCTCGCACACACCTCCGCGAAAGCTTGACCGTAGCAACGACGGCCAGGACCACACGGTTTTGCCGTACGCACGGCCCGCCATTTCGCCGCAGTTTGTCCAGCCCTGTCGACGAAGCCGAAAACTTACAGGCGAGACGAAGCCTAGCAGCGCCGCTCGTCCGCACGCGGTTGCGGGCTCACAGGGTCTACCCGCCCTGCCCGCACCATCTCGTACCGACGCTGCCGCGTCCATCGCAAGCCCGGCTCGCAATCAAGACGACAACGAGATCGCCCCTCAAGGATGAGCCGGGATGAGCGACACATACGCCGTTTCCGAATTTCGGTAAAGTGGAATATTTTTGCCGAGAGGGATTGACGGGAGAAGGGTGTTTGCCCGACGGGCTGGGTTGCCGCTTCCCTAGAGCAAGGGATTGGCCGTTTTCCACAGAGGTCTAATCACCGCGGAGTGCCAGGGATTGCGTCACCGATACATATTCTTGTTTTGTTCGTTGGGTTAAGACCGCCCGCCATCTATTCCGGCCGCTTGACCGGGACGTGGCATCAATTTGCAGTGGACACCTGCGGGTGATGTCGGAACTGCGGCCCGCCGTTCGTCTTGACTCCAAATCCCATAATGGAGTGTTGCGTACCATGGCCCCCCGCGCGAACTGGAAAGGCTTTTTGCGTCTCTCGTTGGTCACCTGTCCCGTGGCGCTCTACCCAGCTACCTCGGAGAGCGAGAAGATCTCCTTCAACCAGCTCAACCGTCAGACCGGTCATCGGATCAAGTACCTGAAAGTCGACGCCGACACCGGCGACGAGGTGCCCAACGAGGACATCGTTAAGGGCTACCAGCTCGAGAAGGACCAGTTCATCGAGGTGACCAAGGAGGAGCTTGAGGAGATCGCGCTGGAGTCCACGCGTACCATCGAGATCGACGAGTTCGTAGACAAGGCCGAGATCGATCCGCGCTACCTAATTCGCCCCTACTACATCCGTCCGGACGGAAAAGTCGGCCACGACGCCTTCGCGGTGATCCGGGAGACCATCCGCGAGATGGACAAGGTCGCGATCGGGCGTGTGGTGCTGACCAACCGCGAGCACATCATCGCGCTCGAGCCGATGGACAAGGGCCTGGTCGGCACGCTGCTGCGCTATCCTTACGAAGTGCGCAGCGAACACGAATACTTCGACGAGATCCAGGACGTCAAAGTGACCAAGGACATGCTCGATCTCGCCAGGCACATCGTGAACCAGAAGGCTGGATTATTCGAGCCGGAGAAGTTCGAGGACCATTATGAAAGCGCGCTGATCGAGCTCATCAACCAGAAGCGCGCCGGTAAGCCGATCGTCCCGAAGGATCGGCCGAAAGGCGAGAACGTCGTCGATCTGATGGACGCGCTACGCAAGAGCGTCGGCGGGGCAGCAAAGACCGAGGCTCCAAAAAAGCCTGCCAAGAAGACGAAGAAAGCTGCCGCGGCTCAGAAGGAGATGCTGATGCCGATCGCCGGTAAGAAGCCGGCGAAGGAAGCGGTGGCGAAGAAGCCGACAGCAGGGGCGCGGCGGAAGTCGGCGTGAGATTGAAACATCCGGTGATACCCGATGGCAGTCACGGACTGACATGGAAGAGGCCGCGCATGTCAAGACTGAGCTGCGGCTCGGCACAGCGGGATGGAATGTTCCGCGAGTCTGCAAGGAAAGAGTTGGCGGGGTAGGTAGCCAGCTTGAACGCTACGCGCGGGTGTTGAACGCCACCGAGATCAACTCATCATTTCATAAGCCGCATCGGCGTTCGACCTACGAGAAATGGGCGAACGCGACGCCCGATGATTTCCGCTTTTCGGTAAAGGTGCCGAAGTCTGTTACTCACTCGTCACAGCTTGCGCAGGGTGAACTCGATCGGTTCATCGAAGAGAGCGCCGGACTTGGTGCGAAGCTCGGGGTTTTGCTCGTTCAGTTTGCACCTCGCAAAATGTTCGTTGAGTCCGATGCGGAGTTCCTGTTCCGCGCGCTGCAGGAAAAGACCTCAGCCGCTCTCGCTTGCGAGCCGCGTCACGTCAGCTGGTTTACGCCCGAGGTCGGCGCCTGGCTCGGGGAACGTCGGATTGCTCGTGTCGCCGCGGATCCGGCGCGGGTGCCCGATGCCGACCTGCCGGGCGGGTGGCCTAGTCTGCGCTATTTTCGATTGCATGGAGCGCCGCGCATTTACTACTCCGCGTACGACGGGGCGTTCCTGCGATCGCTGAAGCTGCGGCTCGGTGCTGCGTCGTCATCTAGTGAGACCTGGTGCATCTTCGACAACACCGCAGCCGGCGCAGCGATCGAGAACGCACTAGACTTGCTCGCTTGAAGGGCCTTTTGGCAATAGTCCGCTGATATCCCTTACGTCGTCCAAGTTTGCCAAAGGCGTTTGAGGCTCGCACGCCATTCGAGCGGCGCGACAGCGCAGGGGACTTAATCGGGACGTGGCGGGCACTCCGGGCACGTATCGCCGATCGAATGCAAAACCTCGCGCACTTGCCCGACGGCCTGATCCGGAGATAAGCCCTCGGGTGGCTCCTGCCTGGCTATATCCAAAGCGTGCTCGCGTGCATGCGGGTCGGCCCGGTCCTTCGCCCAGCCGTGCTCCTCGCATTCGTGGATGGCGCCCGCCTCCTGCAGCACGCTGAGCGCCCAGCCGCGCAGCGTTCGGATCGCCGGCCGTCTTTCCTTCGTCATCAGCATCGAGCTTGCTCCTGCCCGGACGAATCCTTTGGCCCGTCTTCTCGTTCCGAGCGGTTAGCACGCAGCAGGGATTCGCAATCGGCAGAGCTGAGGTTTGTCCCCGTGTTCCGCGGCTCTGGCACAATCGCGTCGGCTGCAGCACGGCTCAGCCGTAGGGTTCTGCCCGCTGAGAAGCGGCCACGCTTCGACTCCGGGCGCTAAACCGCTAAATGTACCCCGCCGTCTTCCCCTCCGCAGCGCGTAGCTTCATGCTCGCCAGCTTGCGAATTGGTGGGACTAATGTGGTACCAAGAGAGTCCGAGGATCGCAGGTTAGCAGGAAGTGCCTGATTTTTTGGTAGCGGGAGAGGGACTCGAACCCCCGACCCCAGGATTATGATTCCCGTGCTCTAACCAGCTGAGCTACCCCGCCACAGGGTCGCGAGGGCCGAAACAAGCCGACCTCGCGAACGCGCGGCATATAAGGAAGGGGGCGGCGGGCTGTCAATCCGAGTTTGGCAAAGCTTCCACCTTCGCCAAGGCTTCCGCCTTCGCTAAAGCTTCGGCGGGACATGTCGGCGGGGGATTTGGGCCTTTTGGCGCTGAATCCGTCATGGCCGGGCTGGTCCCGGCCATCCCGGCCGGCCACAAGAACGTGGATGCCCGGGACGAGCCCGGGCATGACGACGAGATTGGGATGCGGAACAGGCTCCGCCTACGCCAAGGCTTCGGCGCGACGAGCTATTTCGGCCGCACCGTCGGGTCGCCGCCGGGGCTGCCGGGGGGCGGGATGACGGGCATGGCGCCGTTCGTGCTGGGCGCCGGGGCGTGCATCTCGGGATCGACGCCGGAGGGCGGGCAGAGCACGCCGTCCGATTTTGCCAATTTATCGCCGAGCGGTTCCCGGGACTGGCCGGTGGTGGTGCCGTCGGCCGAGCGGTTCGGGCGGTCCTGCGGCGTGCAATTGGTCGCATGCTGCGGGGATGGCGGCGCGGTCGCTTGCGGCGGCGTCGCCGGGGCGGGCGGAGCCTGCGCGATCGCGCTGCCGGAGGCGGCGATCAGGAGACTGGCCAGAATGATGTTTGATGTCGT
>NZ_JADPJF010000070.1:207631-220411 GCF_023073295.1 Bradyrhizobium sp. 23
CGCATGGGAGGGAAACGCGCGGGTCAGCCCGCGTGTTCCGCACCCCCGATCACGATTTGAGGTAGCGGATCAGCGAAAAGTGGCCCATCGGCGGCATCGGGCGGCGCTCGGCCAGCGTAACGCCGCCGTGTTTTGCGGCCCAGTCGACCAGGCGCTGCCATGGAAATTCCGGGCGCCAGCCGAGGCGGCGGGCGAGCGGCGCAAACGCGAGCTCGGAGAGTTTGCGCAAACCTTTTTCGGCCCCGATGTGGTTGACCAGGATCAGCTCGCCGCCGGGCTTCAAGACGCGCATGAACTCGTCGAGCGTGCCTTCGGGATCGGGCACCGCGGTGATGACGTATTGTGCGACCACCGCGTCGAAGAAGTTTTCGGGGAAGGCGAGGTTCTTCGCGTCCATCACCGAGAGTACTTCGACATTGCTCAAGCGCATCGCGCGCACGCGCGATTGCGCCTTGCGCAGCATCGGCTCGGAGATGTCGACCCCGCAAATCTTCGTGGTGCGCGCATAGTCGGAGAGCGACAGCCCGGTGCCGACGCCGACGTCGAGGATGCGGCCGCCGATGCGATCGGCCTCGGCGATGGTCGACTGCCGGCCGGCGTCGAACACCTTGCCGAACACGAGATCATAGACCGGCGCCCAGCGGCCATAGGCCTTCTCGACCCCGGCCCGCGAGATGTCTGCTGCCATGCCCCCTGCCCTGCCTAGATTCTTATTTTGCGCATGATCTGTTCGGAAAACCGCTGCACACTTTTCCGGATCATGCGCTTAGCCGCGGACCGCTTCTGCGAGCGGCCTCGTCGTGCTGCTTGCGGCCTTCGCGGCGGCGCTTTGAATGAAGCCGCCGCCGAGCACGCGGGCCTGGCCGCCAGGTGCGTCGTAGAACACGCAGGCCTGTCCCGGCGAAACGCCCTCTTCGCCGGCGACGAGCTCGACCTCGTAATGGCCGTTCGCGCCGCGCAGCCACGCCGGCTGGGGCGCGCGGGTCGAGCGCACGCGCACGAACATTTCGAGGCCATTGCCGATGGCGCGGTCGATGTCGCCATCGCCGATCCAGTTGACGTCGCGCAACACGATGCGGTGCATCTTCAGCGCCTCGCGCGGGCCGACGACGACGCGGCGGTTGGCGGCCTCCAGCCGCACCACGAACAGCGGCGCGGCGGCTGCGATGCCGAGGCCGCGGCGCTGGCCGATGGTGAAATTGGCGATGCCGTTGTGCCGGCCGAGCACGCGGCCGTCGAGATCGACGATGTCGCCGGGGTCCATCGCGTTCGGCCGCAGGCGGGTGATGATGTCGGTGTAGCGCCCGGTCGGCACGAAGCAGATGTCCTGGCTGTCGTGCTTGTCGGCGACGGCAAGACCGAAGCGCCGCGCCAGCTCGCGCGTCTCGGGCTTGGTCATGTCGCCGAGCGGAAAGCGCAGATAATCGAGCTGCTCCTGCGTGGTCGCGAACAGGAAGTAGCTCTGGTCGCGATCGGCGTCGGCGGCACACACCAGCGCGCGCGAGCCGTCGTCGCGGCGGCGCGAGGCAACGTAATGGCCGGTGGCAAGCGCGGTGGCGCCGAGCTCGCGCGCGGTCTTCAAGAGGTCGCGGAACTTGACCGAGCGGTTGCACTCGATGCACGGCACCGGCGTCTCGCCGAGCGCGTAGCTGTCGGCGAAATTGTCGATGACGGATTCGCGAAAGCGATCCTCGTAGTCGAGCACGTAATGGGGAATGCCGAGCTTGGCGGCGACGTCGCGGGCGTCGTGGATGTCCTGGCCGGCGCAGCAGGCGCCCTTGCGATGGGTCGCCGCACCATGGTCATAGAGCTGCAGCGTGATGCCGACAACGTCGTAGCCTTCCGCCTTCAAAAGCGCAGCCGTCGTCGATGAATCGACGCCGCCTGACATGGCAACGACGACCCTGGTATCCTCAGGACGGCCTTCGAGATCCAGACTGTTGAGCATGGGCCTTAAAGCGTTGTGGACGGCGGCGCTGGGCGATCCGCTGGGTGCTTCCGGCGGGACAAAGGCAATCCCCGGGAACCGAGAGTTCCCGAAGGGCGCGGCCTGCCCGGTCGAAAGCGGTTGAGAGCTCTCTCTTTAATATAGGCGGCCTTCCGGTGAAGCAATCACGGACCCCGCAAGGTTTACGGCAATTCTTGCCGGGGAGGCAGAAATGGCGGGGCTTTGGGAGGCTCCGCGGCGGGGCGCGAATTCGTCAACGCATTGATTTGATTGGATAAAATTCCTACTCACAAGGGTGGCCCGCTCCTTGCTACCTCTCATGGCGAAGATGTTTCCAAGGGGTTGCCTGTGGTCGGTCGAACGTCAGATGTCGTGGCAAGCGTGCAAGTCCCAAGCGCGCAGCAAAAGCCTGCCCGGTCGCAAGCGCCGAAAGACAGGTCCAACGACTCCTTTGGCTCGCTGGTGGACAGCAACACCCAGGCGATCAGCGACAGCGCGGCGTCCTCCGTGCAGGACTCCCCGCGCCGCACCGATTCCTCGTCCTCCGCCTCCGACAAGAGCCCGCGCGATCGCTCAGCGAGCGACCAGTCCTCGCAGAGCAAGGCCAGCGACGACGCCAACAATTCCGCGCCCGCCAAAAACGACATCAAGAACGACGCCAAGAGCGACGCCAAGAACGACTCGACGGCTGATGCGGCCAAGGCTGATAGCAAGACCAAGGACAAGCCGGAGGCGTCCGACGCCAAATCGGCCGACAAATCTGCGGACAAATCCGACGAGACCAATGCGGACAAGGCCGGCGGCATCGATGGCCTCGCCGCCGCCGTCGATACCGCCGCCGCCGCGCAAGTCGACGCGACGCAGGCCGCCGTACCCGATCCGAATGCACTCGTGGTCGCCGTGCCGGTCGATTCCAACGCGGCTGCAAACCAAGCCGCCGGCTCCGCCTCCTCGCCGCTGACGATTGCCGCCGCCGGCATCGCCGCCAGCGCATCCATCGCAGCGCAGATCGCCGGCACCAAGACCGATACCGCGACGCCGGGCGACAAGAGCGCCAAGACCGCAAGCGCCAAGGTCGATGCCGACACCTCGGCAGTGCTGGCCGATGCCGCGACCGGGACCACCGATTCGACCGCGGCCGATGCCAAGACCAATGGCGGCCTGATCGCCGCCGTCGACCAGGGCACGCCAAAAACCTCGTTCAAGGCCGCAGTCACTGCGCAAGGCGCGAGCGACGTTTCCAATATCGGCCAGGACACCGGCAAGGCCAACGCCGCGCAGACCTCGGCGACGGCAGCGTCCGCCACCGCGGCGCATCCGCACGCCGACAAGCCGCCGATCGACGCGAACGCGGGCGACACCAAGGCTGGGACTTCCGACCGCACCGCCGATGCGGCACCGGCGACTGCGACACCGCATCCCCATGCGGGCACGCAGGCCGCTGTCCCCACCACCGACACCGGCGCGCAGGCGGCCTCGGCCGTGCAGGCGTCACTGACCAATACGACTTCGGCCGCGACCGCATCGACCGCGACGCTCACGGCGACCGCAGCCACCAATACGGCCATTCCGATCACCGGCGTGCCGATCGAAATTGCCGCCGCCGCACGCGCGGGCAAGACCCGGTTCGACATCAGCCTCGATCCGCTCGACCTCGGCCGCATCGACGTCCGCATCAATGTCGACCGCAACGGACAGGTCACCTCGCATCTCACCGTCGAGAAGCCGGAGACGCTGCAGATGCTGCGGCAAGACGCTCCCCAATTGCAGCGCGCGCTCGACGATGCCGGCCTGAAGACCGGCAGCAACGGGCTGTCCTTCAGTCTGCGCGACCAGAATTCATCGGGCCAGAACTCCGGCCAGAACAACGACAATGGCGGCAATGCCCGCCGGCTGATCGTCAGCGACGAGGACGCAGTTCCCGCGGCCCCGGTCGGGCGCAGCTACGGCCGCATGCTCGGATCGAGCAGCGGCGTCGACATCAGAGTGTGAGGAGTATTCGATCATGACCACCACGAATGCCGCCACCGCCCCTTCCGTCGTCTCGGGCACGACCGACCTGCCGAAATCCTCGTCGAACCCAAGCCTGGGCTCGACCACCGGCGCGACGCTCGCCGGCAACTTCCAGACCTTCCTGACGCTGCTGACGACGCAGCTACAGAACCAGAACCCGCTCGATCCGCTCGACACCAACCAGTTCACCCAGCAGCTGGTGCAGTTCGCCGGGGTCGAGCAGCAGCTCAAGACCAACGACTCGCTGTCCCAGCTCGTCACCCTGCAGCAGACCACGCAGGCGACCCAGGCGCTGGGCTTCGTCGGCAAGACCGCCCTGGTCGACGGCACCACCGGGACCATGACGAATTCGTCGGCGACCTGGCATCTCAACGTGCCGAGCGACGCCACGGTCGACATCACCATCGCCAATGCCAGCGGCCAGACCGTGTTCACCGGCAAATACACCGCCGGCGCCGGCACCGACGTTCCGTTCACCTGGAACGGCCAGGGCAATGACGGCACGCAATGGCCCGACGGCAAGTACACGATCTCGGCCACGGGCAAGGATGTCGCCAACAACAATGTCGGCATCGCTGCGCAGGTGCAGGGCACGGTGTCATCCGTCGACCTGACCCAGTCGCCGCCGCTGCTGACCATCGACGGCGCCAGCTACACGCTGAGCCAGGTCAAGAGCATCATCGCGACGGCCAGCAATTAAAGGCGAAATGCCCCTGGATAACGGTGTCGTCCTGGCGAAGCCAGACCCATTGCCACCGAAAGTCGCTTTGGTTCGTAACCCCGAGTCGTCGTAGCGACTCCTCCCTGGGGTAATGGGTCCTGGCTTTCGCCAGGACGACAATTGGGGTCTTGCAGCGCCGCGCGCAGGCCTCGTTCGTTAGTAAAGTATTTACGAACACCCCCTTCGGCCCGCCTGGACGCACCGTCCCGCCGGCCGAGTCGGCTGCGTTCCAGCCATTTTCAACGAGAATTGTATTGAAGCCTTAGGCTTAGCGGATTTTTAAGCCGGCGCGCGTAGGGTTCCTGAGTGAGTTCAGTGGTTGAGAGTTTGTGAGTACGCCATGACAGAACCCCATCGCCCGAGGGTAAAATACGTCATCGGGCCGGACGGTAGTCCGTTGACGATTGCGGATCTGCCTGCACCCGGCACCAAACGCTGGGTCATCCGCCGCAAGGCCGAGGTCGTCGCCGCAGTTCGTGGCGGTCTTCTCTCCCTCGAGGAGGCCTGCAGCCGTTACACGCTGACGGTTGACGAATTCCTCTCCTGGCAGTTTTCGATCGACCAGCATGGTCTGGCGGGACTTCGCACCACCCGTATCCAACAATATCGCCAGTAGGCAATCCGGAAATCTGCGGCTTTTGACGAAAATCGGCCTCGTCTTGCGAGGCCGATTTTTTTCATGCTTCGTTTTGGCGCGACTTTTGTCGCAGCTCTTAACCTTCGTTAACCATATCGAAACCATCACCTAGGCAATAATTGCCCAGTCGGCCTTTCCTGTGAAAGCAGCCGAATCTGTCGGGGCGGTTGCTTGCAAGGTCTTGCGGACTTTCTGAAGGGTATCGGAGCCGCCCGGTTCGGGGCGATGATCGCGGTCACCGCCGCGCTCGTCGGCTTTTTCGCGTTCGTCATCATGCGCGTCACCACGCCGCAGATGACGACGCTGTTCACCGACCTCAGCGTCGAGGACTCCTCGGGCATCATCAAGGACCTGGAGCGTCAGGGCATCCAGTTCGAGCTGCGCAACGAGGGCACCATCATCATGGTGCCCAAGGACAAGGTCACCCGGCTGCGGATGAAGCTCGCCGAGGGCGGCCTGCCCAAGGGCGGCGGCGTCGGCTACGAGGTGTTCGACAAGTCGGATGCGCTCGGCACCACCTCTTTCGTCCAGAACATCAACCATCTCCGCGCGCTGGAAGGCGAGCTCGCCCGCACCATCCGCGCCATCGACCGCATCCAGGCCGCCCGCGTCCATCTGGTGCTGCCCGAGCGCCCGCTGTTCTCGCGCGAGGCGCCGGAGCCGTCGGCCTCGATCGTGGTGCGGGTCCGCGGCGCGCTGGAAGCCCAGCAGATCCGCGCCATCCGCCACCTCGTCGCCTCGGCCGTGAACGGGCTGAAGCCGCAGCGGGTCTCGATCGTCGACGAGACCGGGCAGCTGCTCGCCGACGGCGCCCAGACCGATCCGGACCAGCAGATCGGCGACGAGCGCCGCACCGCCTTCGAGAAGCGGATGCGCAAGCAGGTCGAGGACATCGTCTCCTCCGTGGTGGGGACGGGACGCGCCCGGGTCCAGCTCTCCGCCGATTTCGACTTCAACAAGGTCACCCAGACCTCGGACAAGTACGATCCCGAAGGCCGCGTGCTGCGCTCGAGCCAGACCCGCGAAGAGCAGAGCATGACCGCCGACAACAACGGCCAGGTCACCGTCAACAACGAATTGCCGGGCAACCAGCAGAACGGCGGCGTTGCGGCCAAGGACCAGAGCAAGAAGAGCGAAGAGACCAACAATTACGAGATCTCCCGCACCACCAAGACCGAGGTGACCGAGGCCGGCCGGGTCAACCGCATCTCGGTCGCGGTGCTGGTCGACGGCATCTACTCCAAGAACGAGAAGGGCGATCTGGCCTACCAGGACCGCACCAAGGAGCAGCTCGACCGCATCGCCACGCTGGTGCGCTCGGCGATCGGCTTCGACCAGAAGCGCGGCGACCAAGTCGAGGTGGTCAATCTGCGCTTTGCCGATGCCCCCTCCACCCCCCCGATCGCCGAGCCGAGCGGCTTACTCGGCATGCTCCAGTTCACCAAGGACGACGTCATGTACTTCGTCGAGCTCGGCGTGATGATGCTGCTCGGCCTGGTCGTGCTGTTCCTGGTGGTCCGGCCGCTGGTCAAGCGCATCCTGGCATCCGACGAAGTCGCAGCCGCCATCTCCGGTGCCCTCACCGGTCCGGCGAGCGACGAGGCCGCGCCTGCCAGCCAGGCGCTCTTGCCGAGCGGCGCCGCGAGCGCGATCGACGTCGCCACGGTCCAGGGCCAGGTCCATGCCCAATCCGTCCATCGCGTCGGCGAACTCGCCGAGCGCAATCCCAACGAGACCGTCGCCATCATCCGCCAATGGCTGACCGAACCCACGAAATAATCGAGAAGTGATCTGATATGGCCGCCGCCCTGCAAAACGCCAATTCCAACGACATCACCAGCGTGATCTCCACGCTCGGTCAGCGTGCGGGCAGCCGCGGAGGCGCGAAGACCGAAGCGGTTGCGGGGCCGAAGCGCGCCGCGATCCTGATGCTGGCGCTCGGCGAGCAATATGGCGGCAAGATCTGGTCGCTGCTCGACGACGACGAGGTGCGCCAGCTCTCCCTGGAAATGTCGACGCTCGGCACTGTCGAGGTCGACACCGTGGAGGACATGCTGCTCGAATTCGTCTCGCGGATGTCGGCCTCCGGCGCGCTGATGGGCAATTTCGACGCCACCGAACGGCTGCTCCAGCAATACCTGGCCCCCGAGCGCGTCAACGGCATCATGGACGAAATCCGCGGCCCCGCCGGCCGCAACATGTGGGAGAAGCTCTCCAACGTGCAGGAAGAGGTGCTCGCCAACTATCTCAAGAACGAATATCCGCAGACCATCGCGGTGGTGCTGTCGAAGCTGAAGCCGGAACACGCCGCGCGCGTGCTCGGCATCTTCCCGGAGGACCTGGCGCTCGACGTCGTCAACCGCATGCTGAAGATGGAGGCGGTGCAGAAGGAGGTGATCGAGAGCGTGGAGAAGACGCTGCGCACCGAATTCATGTCCAATTTGTCACAGACCCGCCGACGCGACGCCCACGAGGTGATGGCGGAAATCTTCAACAATTTCGACCGCCAGACCGAAACCCGCTTCATCACCTCCTTGGAAGAGGACAACCGCGAATCGGCCGAGCGCATCAAGGCGCTGATGTTCACCTTCGACGACCTCGTGAAGCTCGACTCCGGCTCCGCCCAGACCCTGATGCGCAATGTCGACAAGGACAAGCTCGGCGTCGCGCTCAAGAGCGCCAACGAGGACGTCCGCAACTTCTTCTTCGGCAACATGTCCTCGCGTGCGGCAAAAATGCTCCAGGACGACATGGCGGCGATGGGCCCGGTCCGCCTGCGCGACGTCGACGAGGCTCAGGCGCTGCTGGTCAACCTCGCCAAGGATCTCGCCGCCAAGGGCGAGATCATGCTGACCAAGAACCGCGCCGACGACGAGCTGGTGTATTGATGGCCGCTCCGGCAAAATTCCTGTTCGACAACGACTTCGCCGCGCCCGACCGGACGCGCGAGAAGGCCGCAACCGCGGCCGAGATCGCCCAGAAGGTCGCGGAAGCCGAGGCGCGCGCCTATCAGGACGGCTTCGCCGCCGGCCAGCGCGAGGCCAAGGCCGAGAGCGACCGCCGTGTCGCGCTCGCCATGGAAGAGATCAACATCGCCATCCGCGGCATCGCTTCGGGCATCGGCAACATCGAATCCAAGATGGAAACCGAGGCGGTCGACGTCGCGGTCGCGGTGGCGCGCAAGCTGTGCGCCGATCTGGTCGCCGCCGAGCCGCTCGGCGAGATCGTCGCGCTGGTCAAGGACTGCTTCTCGCATCTGGTCGCGACGCCGCATCTCGTCGTCCGCATCAACGACGCGCTCTACGATTCCGTGCGCGAGAACATCGAGCGCCTGGCCAGGCAGAACGGCTTCGAAGGCCGGCTGGTGATTCTGGCCGAACCCGAGATTGTCACCGGCGACTGCCGGATCGAATGGGCCGATGGCGGCGTCGTGCTGGAGCGCGCCGCCATCACGGCCAAGATCGACGAAATGGTGGGACGCTATGTTGCGTCCCGCAGGGGGAGTTAAGCCATGAGCGACACTGACGGACAGGTCCCGCTGCCCGATCTCAACGGCCCGATGCCGCCTACCGGCACCGACGTCGGCTACAACGAGGACGAATATGCGACGCGCGCCGCCGCCGATCTCGAGGCCGTGTTCGACGTGCCGGTGCAGGTCTCGGCGGTGCTCGGCCGTTCCAAGATGGACGTCAGTGAGTTGTTGAAGCTCGGACCCGGGACCGTGCTCGAGCTCGACCGGCGCGTCGGCGAGGCGATCGACATCTACGTCAACAACAAGCTGGTCGCCCGTGGCGAAGTCGTCCTGGTCGAGGACAAGCTCGGCGTGACCATGACCGAAATCATCAAGACTGAACGCGCCTAAAGCGACGACGCGCGGCAGCGCGACCAGACGGACAGGAGACTGATATGCGGCTTCTCATCGTTGGCACATTGAAGGGCCAGCTCACCACCGCCACCAAGATCGCGATGGCGAACGGCGCCACCGTGACCCACGCCGAGGATAACGAACAGGCAATGCGCGTGCTGCGCGGCGGCAAGGGTGCCGACCTGCTGCTGGTCGACGTCGCCCTCGACATCCGCGATCTCGTGATGCGGCTCGAGGCCGAGCACATCCACGCGCCGATCGTCGCCTGCGGCATCACCAACGACGCCCGCGCCGCGGTCGCCGCGATCCACGCCGGCGCCAAGGAATACATCCCGCTGCCGCCGGACCCGGAACTGATCGCGGCGGTGCTGGCTGCCGTCGCCAACGATTCCCGCGAGCTGGTCTATCGCGACGAGGCGATGGCCAAGGTGATAAAGCTCGCGCAGCAGATCGCGGGCTCGGACGCTTCGGTGATGATCACCGGCGAATCCGGGACAGGCAAGGAAGTGCTGGCTCGCTACGTCCACACCCGCTCGGCCCGCGCCAAGCGCCCGTTCATCTCGATCAACTGCGCCGCGATCCCCGAGCATCTGCTGGAGTCCGAGCTGTTCGGCCACGAGAAGGGTGCCTTCACCGGCGCGATCGCCCGCCGCATCGGCAAGTTCGAGGAGGCAACCGGCGGCACGCTGCTGCTCGACGAAATCTCGGAGATGGACGTCCGCCTGCAATCGAAACTGCTCCGCGCCATCCAGGAGCGCGTGATCGACCGTGTCGGCGGCACCAAGCCCGTCCCGGTGGACATCCGCATCATCGCGACCTCGAACCGCAACCTGGTGGACGCGGTGCGCGAGGGCACGTTCCGCGAGGACCTCTTGTTCCGGCTCAACGTCGTGAACCTGAAGATCCCGCCGCTGCGCGAGCGTCCCGCCGACATTCTCGAGCTCGCCCAGCACTTCGTGAAGAAATACGCCGAAGCCAATGGCGTGCCGATGCGCCCGATCTCGGCGGAAGCGCGCCGGGTGCTGTCCACCAACCGCTGGCAGGGCAACGTCCGCGAACTCGAAAACACCATGCACCGGTCAGTCCTGATGGCGCAGGGCGACGAGATCGGCGCCGATGCGATCCTCACGCCCGACGGCGACCGCCTCGACCTCGCCAAAACCGTGCCGGCCGTGGCCCATGCCACCATGGCCGCCGAGCAGGTGACGCGGGCCCTGGTTGGCCGCACCGTCGCCGACGTCGAGCGTGACCTGATCCTGGAGACGCTGAAGCACTGCCTCGGCAACCGGACCCATGCCGCCAATATCCTGGGCATCTCGATCCGTACGCTGCGCAACAAGCTCAACGAATATTCCGACGGCGGCATTCCGATCACGCCAGCGGGAACGCCGGGTGAATATCCACGCATGCCGATGGTGGGGGCGTAGGCGCTCTACGCTGACTGAGAGAAACGAATGCCCGGGCTGGTCCCGGGCATTTTTCTTTGAGAAGAACGCAAAGCAGTCACCACAATCCGTGGCTTCCGGCGAAAGTCAGGATCCATTACTCAGTGCGAACGGTAAGCCACGCCGACCCATTCGGAGCTACTCTTCCGCCGCGTGAAGCAGTTCACAATCAAACCACAACAAGATGGTTAAAGTCCTCGAGCCGCGCGACGTGATGTCGGGCAGAGCCGCATTGGTCTCGCGAAACGTCCTTTACATCGAAAGGGCATCCCATGAAGAACTCGTCGTGGACCATCTTCCGCCTCTCATTGATTGTAACGCTGCTCGCAGCGTCGGCGCCGCTTGCGCGCGCCGACGTGATCATGGATTGGAATGCAAAGGCCGACGCGATCGCCACTGAAAAGCAAATCCTTCCAGCGCCCCACAGCCGTGCCTTGTCTATGATGCACGTCGCGATGTTCGAGGCGGTCAACGCGATCGATCGCCGGTACGCGCCTTACAAGCTTGCCCTATCCGCGGATCGTTCGACGTCGCGGGAAGCTGCGGCCGCAGTTGCGGCTCACGACGTGCTGCTGTCGCTCTATCCGGACCTCAAGCCGGAGCTGGATGCGGCGCTGACGAGTTCTCTGGTGCCGATCGCCGACGGCGAGTCCAAGATCGCGGGCATCGGCCTCGGCAAGGAGGCCGCGATGCAGATCATCGCGCTTCGTGAGAACGATGGCAGCGCCGCCCTTGAAACTTACCGGCCCCTGACAACGGCGGGTGCCTACGTTCCGACGACCGTCCCGCTGTTCTCGATCGCGGGCGCGACGACGCCCTGGGTCATGACGTCCGGATCTCAGTATCGCCCCGGCCCGCCGCCGGCGCTCGGTTCAGAGCTGTGGACCCGGGACGTCAACGAAATCCGCGAGGTCGGCAGCCGAACAAGTGTGATCCGGACGCCCGAGCAAACCACGGTCGGTCGATTTTGTTTCTTTGTCGGTGCCCGCACCTACAATCCGATCGTGAGGCAGGCGGCAACGGCCAAGGGCATGGATCTCGTCGACTGCGCCCGGCTGTACGCGCTGACGTCAATTGCCGGCAACGACGCCTTCGTTGCCGTTTTCGACGCGAAGTACCACTACAATTTCTGGCGGCCGATCACGGCCATACGCAACGCCGACCTGACATCGAACGCAGCGACGCCTCGCGACGCATCCTGGCTGCCGCTGGGGGACACGCCGATGCATCCGGAATACCCCTGTGCTCACTGCATTACGTCGGCAGCGATTTCGACCGTGCTCCAGACCATCGTTGGAGATTTCGGCGAGTTCTCGGTGACCAGCCCCACGGCACCAGGCGTCACCCGCAAATGGACGCGGCTCCAGGACTATAGCGACGAAGTCTCCAACGCCCGTATCTGGGCCGGCTTTCACTATCGGTTCTCGACCGAGATCGGCAAGGAGATGGGCCGGAAGATCGGCGCGCTGACCGTCGCCACGCAGCTTCGCGGCGTGGAAGCGATGGCGGAGCCGAGGCGTTAGCCGGTTGCCACACGCTCAACTTCGTTCTGGCGAAAGCCGGGACGACGTGGAAGGCACGGTGCGTCCAATTCCGTGGACCGGCGACATGGCCGCACCGCGTTCTCCGACTAGGTCACACCGGCGCCAGGCCCTATAAGCCCGCGTGAGAACCACGCGAGGGTCAACATGTCTCAAGCTCAAATCACGGACTGGCTGGCGACGCAACGGCAGGCGATGATCGACCTGCTGCGCGATGTCGTGAACATCGATTCCGGATCCTATGACAAGGAAGGCGTCGATGCGGTCGGGGCGCGGTTCGAGCAGCATTTCGCCGAGCACGGCATTCCGTTCCGGCGCGAAAGCCACGCCACATTCGGCGATGCCATCCACGCCGAAGTGGCAAAGCCCGGCAGCAACGAGAAGCCGGTGCTGTTGATGGGGCATCGTGACACCGTGTTCGGCAAGGGCGAGGCCGGACGGCGTCCGTTCACGATCCAGGGCAGGCGCGCCTATGGTCCCGGTGTTGCCGACATGAAGTCCGGCGTCGTCATGAACATATTCGTGGCAACCGCCTTCCACAAATTCGGCGGCAACCCGCACCCGATCAAGCTGCTGATCACCTCGGACGAGGAGATCGGCTCGCCCTCCT
>NZ_JADPJF010000070.1:220479-228301 GCF_023073295.1 Bradyrhizobium sp. 23
CGCGGCCGGTGATCGAGCGCGAAGGCCGAACCGCGCGCGCCGTGTTCAATTCCGAGCCGGGCCGTCCGACCGGCAATATCGTCACGGGACGCAAGGGCGGCATCTTCATGCATTTCGCCATTACCGGCAAAGCCGCGCATTCCGGGGCCAATTTCGCCGCCGGCGTCAGCGCAATCGGCGAGCTCGCGCACAAGATCGTGCAGATCCACGCGCTGACCGATCTCGACAAGGGTATCACGCTCAATGTCGGCCTTGTTTCGGGCGGGCAGTCCGTCAACACCACGGCGCCTTACGCGGAAGGACAGATCGACCTGCGCTATGTCGATCCGGCGGACCGCGCGAGGGTGATGGCTGCGATCGAGACCATCATCGCGACACCTTACGTGCCTGGCACCAGCGCGACGCTGACGGTCAAGGGCGAGTTCGTGCCGGTGGTGCAGAGCGCCGATTCAAAGGCACTGTTCGAGAACTATCAGGCTGCCGCAAGGCAGGCTGGCCTTACCACGCTGCAGGGCGAGTTCTCCGGCGGCTGCGCCGATTCCGGCTTCACCGCCGCGGTCGGAACGCCGACCATCTGCGGGCTCGGACCGGTCGGCGGACTCGCGCACACGCCGGAGGAATATCTCGAGCTCGACAGCATCGTGCCGCGCGCGCAGGCGCTGGCGCTGGCGATCTTGTGGGGGTGATTGCCAGCTCGAATATCCTTACGCATCAAGCTCATGATCGTGTGCGCCCGGCGCAAAGCCGAGGTCAGCCAGTAGTGTGGCCCGAGTTCGACCCGCGCAGGAAGCTCTGGAGGGAAGCCGAGGCGACGCTTCGTATCACCAGATAAGCTAACCGAGTCCGGGTTGCAGGGCCGTGTTAAGGTTTAACCATTCATAACGATTCGAAGGCACAACCTCAAAGGTGTTGAGGCGTCTGCTGCGGCTATTGCTTGCATCCGCAGCAGGTGTGTACAATGCCCGCTGGGGATGGGGAGGCCACTTGGCCACAGACGTGAATAGAGTGCACGACGGCGGACCTCTGATTAGCAAGTTGCAACCTGCTCCAGGGGCTAAGCCATTTCTGCGATGGGCTGGTAGCAAAAGGAAGCAGCTTTCTCGATTGAGTCCGTTTTGGTCACGTAACCACACCGGCTACGTTGAACCGTTTGCCGGCTCTGCGTGCCTCTTTTTCGAATTGGCACCGCACACCGGAGTTCTGGGTGACAGTAACCGGGAGCTTATCGAAGTTTATCGCGTGGTGAGAGATGACCCCGAAAAACTATACCGACGGCTACGTTGCATTCGTCGCGATCTGGAGACCTATACGCGCTGGCGCTCCCTTGACCCCCGATCGCTTGACCGGGACACGCGCGCACTACGCTTGCTGTACCTGAACAGGAATTGCTTCAACGGCATTTATCGGACCAATCTGGAAGGACATTTCAACGTCCCCATGGGCAGCAAGCTAAGCGCCTACTTCGAGAAGAGCGATCTCGTTCGCTGCTCAAACTTGCTTAAGAACGTAAAATTGGTAGCTGGCGATTTCGAGAAAACATTAGAGAATGTTGTTGCTGGTAATTTCGTCTACCTCGATCCTCCCTATGCCGTGGATTCTCGACGAATCTTTGTGCCTTGCAGGCAAACGTGGATGGCCGAGAATCGGCTTCGATGCTGGTTGACGAGGCTTGAGCGAAGACGGTAAGCCCGGCCATGACGAGGAGAGAGCCGTCACGAATAGCTCGGCGCATCCGGCCTGCGGAAGATCTGGATGGGGTCGCCCGGCACGATCGGATGGCCGCTGAACATCGCGTAGGCGTAGAGCGCGAGATAGGCGATCGCGAGCGCGCCGACCGCGTAGAAGGCCCAGGTCGCGACGCGTTTCATCATTGCGCTCCATTGCTGTCCCGGCGGGAGGCTCAGGCAGCGCTTGTAGAGCGATGACGGGGAAAAGGCCAGCCTGCACGGCCCGTCGCCGGCGGCGATCAAATGCCGCGGCGGACGTGGCTGGGAAGGCTGACGTCCGCAAGCCTGACGGCGTCTTCGTCCTGATCCACCGTCACATACTGACCGTGCCAATAGGCCAGCGCAGCGTTGCGGATCGAATTCCTGACGTCTCGCACCCGCCCGATGATGATGCCGTGCGAATGGCGCTCGAAGATCTCCTCGACCTCGCAGTCGACGGCGGACAATGCGCCGACCAGCAGCGGAACACCCGAGACCGCGGTCACCCATCTGGCGCCCGCGAAACGATCGGCGCCCTTAAGCCCGCCCTTGCCGGCAAAGCGCTCGGCGATGTCGAGCTGATCGGCCGCGAGGATGTTCACGCCGAAAGCGCCGTGGCGGCGGATCAGCGGGAAGGAGGAGGCGTCGCGGTTGATGCTGACGATCAGCGTCGGCGGATCGACCGAGAACGAGCTGACCGAGGTGACCGTCATGCCGGTGATGTCCTTGCCCCGTCCGGCGGTGATGACGCTGACGCCGCCGGTAAGGTGGCGCATGGCGCCGCGGAAATCGGCGGAGGAGACGGCATTTTCGGTCATGAGATCGCGGGGCACTACATTCATGGCTTCGTCCCCAAGCGGGGGTCCCTGTCTATCTAGGTACGATCGTCTGCCGACAAAAGGTGGCTCAGGATCGAGCCTTCGAGACCCGCGAGCTCGGCCGAGCCGCGTTCGCGCGGTCGGGCCGTGTTAACCACAACGTCGTGGGCGATCCGCCCTTCCTCGATCACCAGCACCCGGTCGGCCAGCGCGACCGCCTCGGCGACATCGTGGGTCACCAGGATCGCGGTAAAGCCCTGGTCGCGCCAGACGCGCTCCAACAACCGCTGCATCGAGATGCGGGTCAACGCGTCCAGCGCGCCAAGCGGCTCGTCGAAGGCGAGCACACGGGGACGCGAGACCAACGCGCGGGCAAGAGCTACGCGCTGCTTCTGGCCGCCCGACAGTACCGAGGGCCACTGGTCGCGCTTGTCGGTCAGTCCGACTTCGGTCAACGCCTTATCGGCGCGTGTATGCGCATCACTGGATGAACGATCGCGACCGAGGCCGACCTCGACATTGGAGAGAACGCGGGCCCAAGGCAACAGCCGCGGCTCCTGGAACATCACGCGAATATCCTCGGGCTTCACGGCGTCGCCGAGCGAGATACTGCCGGCGTCGAACTTCTCCAGGCCCGCGATGAGGCGCAGCAGCGTGCTCTTGCCGCAGCCGCTCTTGCCCACGATGGCGACGAACTGGCCGGCGGGGATGTGCAGGTCGATGCCGCGCAGCACCTCGTTGTCGCCGTAGGATTTGCGCAGGCCACGGATGCTGAGCGGCAGGCCGCTCGTTTGCACTGGGCGCTCCTCGCGCACGACGCGGGCGTGAGGCGCGAAATGGGAACGGCTGGCGAGTTCGGTGTCCGGAAGGGAGGTACGAAGGGCTGTCTGCATGTGAATCCCAGTATGTCTGCTCAGCGTTTCCAATAAGCGGGGTGCCAGGAGAGCGTCAGGCGCTCCAGCACGCGGGAGGCGCTGTCGGCGAGCTTGCCGAGCAGCGCGTAGATCAGGATCGAGAGCACCACGACGTCGATCAGCATGAACTCGCGCGCCTGCATCGCCATGTAGCCGAGGCCCGAGGACGCCGCGATGGTCTCGGCGACGATCAGGGTCAGCCACATGATGCCGAGCGCGAAGCGGATGCCGACGAAGATCGAGGGCAGCGCGCCCGGGAAGATCACGCGGCGGAACAGCTCGCCGTCGCTCATGCCGTAGATCCGCCCCATCTCGATCAGCTGCGGGTCGACGGTGCGGATGCCGTGCAGCGTGTTGAGGTAGATCGGGAAGAACACGCCGAGCGCGACCAAAAACAGCTTCGCGCTCTCGTCGATGCCGAACCACAGGATGACCAGCGGGATCAGCGCCAGATGCGGCACGTTGCGCACCATCTGCAGCGTTGTATCCGTGAGCTTGGCCGAGAGCTGCGACAGGCCATTGGCGAGGCCGAAGGCAAAGCCGATGCTGCCGCCGATCAGGAAGCCGATCGAGGCGCGCCAGAATGAAACCCAGATGTTGCGAACGAGCTCGCCGGAGAGCAGCAGCTTCCAGCCCGCAAGCAAGACGTCGCTCGGCGCCGGCAGCACCCGCGTCGGCACGAAGCCGGTGACGCTTGCGACCTGCCAGATCGCGATGATGGCGAACGGCACGATCCACTGGATCAGGCTATCGACGCGCGGCAGGCGCAAACTGCGGGGAAGTGAAACGCTGTCGATCAGGCTCATGACTGCGACACCTTCTGTTGCGGACGGAAGTCGCTGCCGACCGTTTCACCAAAAGGACCACCGTTGAAGTGCAGCCTGGTCACGTTGCTGGGCTGCTCCAGCGAGAGCAGCGGAAACACCAGCTCGGCGAAACGATAGGCTTCTTCCAGATGCGGGTAGCCCGACATGATGAAGGTATCGATGCCAATGTCCTGATACTCCCTAATGCGGGCCGCGACCGTCTGGGCGTCGCCGACCAGCGCCGTGCCAGCGCCGCCGCGCACGAGGCCGACACCGGCCCACAGGTTCGGCGCGATCTCGAGCTTGTCGCGCTTGCCGCCGTGAAGCTGCGCCATGCGCTGCTGGCCGACCGAATCCATCCGCGCAAAGTTCTTCTGCGCGGTTGCGATGGTCTCGTCGCTGACGTGCTTGATCAGCTCGTTGGCCGCACGCCAGGCCGCGTCATTGGTCTCGCGGACAATCACGTGGAGCCGGATGCCGAAGGATAGTTTTCGACCGCGAGCTGCTGCGACCTCCCTCACCCTCGCGATCTTCTCGGCGACCAAGGCCGGCGGTTCGCCCCAGGTCAGATATTTGTCGACGGTGTCGACGGCGACGTCGATGCCGGCATCCGACGAGCCGCCGAAATAGAGCGGCGGACGCGGCGACTGAACCGGCGGAAACAGCAGTTTGCCGCCTTCGACATGGATGTGCTTGCCCTCGACGTTGACGGTCTTGCCAGCGAGCAGCTCGCCATAGACGTTGAGGAACTCGCGGGTGACCTCGTAGCGCTCGTCATGGGCGAGTAAGATGCCGTCGCCCTTGTTCTCGACGGGATCGCCGCCGGTGACGACGTTGACCAGGAGCCGGCCGTTGGTGATGCGGTCCAGCGTCGACGTCATGCGCGCGGCCACGCTCGGCGATTGCAGGCCGGGCCTGACCGCCACGAGATAGCGCAGCCGCTCGGTGAACGGCGCGACCGAGGAGGCGACGATCCAGGAATCCTCGCAAGATCGCCCGGTCGGCAGCAGCACGCCGAAATAGCCGAGCTGGTCGGCGGCCTGCGCGATCTGGCGTAGATAGTTGAAATTGACCTCGCGGCCGCCGATGCCGGTGCCGAGATAGCGGCCGTCGCCGTGGGTCGGCAGGAACCAGAGGATGTTGGCGTTCGCTTGCTTGCTCATGTGCTTGCTCATGATCCTGGCCTCCGCGCCACGTCGGAAATCTTGATGGATTTGGGGATCAGGTTGAGGGCGAAGAACGCGTCCGCAACCTGCTGCTGATCGGCGATGACGGCATCGGTCAGCGGCTTGATGCCGTAGGATTGCCGCTTCAGCGCGACCTCGACCACCGGGACTGACAGGCCGATCGAGGGCGCCAGCTGCTCGGCAACCGCGTGGATATCGCCCTTGGCCCAATCGTCGACCGCGCTCAGCTCGGCCAGCACGGCGTCGACAATCCTCGGATTGGCTTCGAGGAATTTCTTCGAGGAAAAATAGAACTGGTAGTTGGCGACGATGCCGGTGCCGTCGGTAAGCGTGCGGGCGCTGGTGGCGGCTTCCGCGGCGGCCTGGAACGGATCCCAGATCACCCACGCATCGACCGCGCCGCGCTCGAAAGCGGCGCGCGCATCGGCTGGTGCGAGAAACACCGGCTCGATCTCGGAATATTTGACGCCGGCTTTCTCCAGCGCCTTGACCAGGAGGTAGTGGACATTGGAGCCCTTGTTGAGCGCGACCTTCTTGCCCTTGAGATCGGCGATGGATTTCAGCGGGGTGTCCTTCGGCACCAGGATCGCCTCGCCTTTCGGGGCCGGCGGCTCGTAGGCGACGTACTCAATCGGTGCGCCGGCGGCCTGCGCGAAGATCGGCGGGGCTTCTCCGGTGTTGCCGAAATCGATCGCGCCGACATTGAGCGCTTCGAGCAGCGGCGGGCCGGAGGGGAATTCGGTCCACACCACCTTGTAGCCGTCGGCAGCTAACTTCGGCTCCAGCGTGCCCTTGCTCTTGAGCAGCACCAGCTTGCCGTATTTCTGGTAGCCGATGCGGACGACCTTGTCCTGTCCGTAGGAGGTGCCGACCGCGGCGGCGACGATGCCGATCGACAGCACGATGGCCGCGATCAGACGCTGGATGATACGCCTCATGTTCAAACCCTTTTGAATGGGAAGGCTGGTTGGCACGATCAGGCTGCCGGGTTGCGCCAGACGATGTCGCGGATCACGATCGGCTTCGGGATCAGGCCGAGCTTGTGGAAGCGGTCGGCGACGCCCTGCTGGGTCGTGACGATGTCGTCGGTGACCGGGCCGACCACGAAATTCGCGCGATTGGCGGCGAGGGTCTGGATGTCCAGCGGGACGCCGGTGATCGCGGCGAGCGATTTGGCGACCGCGTCGCGGTGCTGCTCGGCCCATTGACCGGCGGCGGTCGTCACATCGATGATCTGTTGCAGGATGGCGCCGTGATTCCTGGCGAAATCGCGGTTGGCGATGAAGAAGGAATTGGTCTTGGTGACGTCGCGCGCATTGATCAGGATGCGGCCGCCCTGCTTGGTCTCGCCGATCGCTAAGTAAGGATCCCAGATTGCCCAGGCCTCGATGCTGCCATTGGCAAAGGCGGGCCCGGCATCCGGCGGCGTCAGATAGACCGGCGTGATGTCGGCATAGGTGAGGCCGGCTTTCTCGAGCGTCTGCACCACGATGTTGTGGGCGCTGGAGCCCTTGGTGAAGCCGACGCGCTTGCCCTTCAGGTCGGCGATGCCGCGGATCGGCGAATCCTTCGGCACCAGGATGCCCTGCCCGTTGGTGATGGGCTGGCCGGCGGCATAGACGATCGCCGCGCCCGCCGCCTGGGCGAACACCGGCGGGGAGTCGCCGACTGCGCCGAAATCGATGCTACCGACATTCATTGCCTCCATCATCGGAGGCCCCGACGAGAACTCGACCCATTTCACGTCGATGCCCAGGGGCGCGAAATGCTTTTCCAGGGCGGCCTGCTGACGCGTGATAACCAGCACGCCGGTCTTCTGGTAGCCGACACGAATGTCCTTCACCGCGCCTTGTGACGTTGCTTGCGCGTTGGCGTGCGAAACGAATGCGGCGGCTGCCGCAGTTCCAAGGGATAGTTTGAGAAAATCCCGACGTTGCATCCGACACTCCCGGCCGCGTGCGGCCGTCCTTCATTCGTGCTCGGGAATGATGGGGCGGCTTATCGGAGGTGTCGAGACGCGCGGAAAAATAGCGATGCATGCACTGCGCACCTGGCGGAGCGCATGATTAATCTTTCGATCCACGGAGCGAACGCAGGGGATATTTTTCCGCACGCGAATGTGAAAAACGCACGCAACCGAGCTGAGAAATTAAAAATCGCGAAAACAACCCCATGCACAGTAGCCGGGGCGCGCGAAAACAATGACTTACGCTTATCCGAAATTTGACCTTGACTCGTCGGGCAAAACAGGAGCAGGATGGCATCGTGGCGGCGTTGCGGATGGACCGGTCCCTGCCGGCCTAATGCAGCCATCTCACCGGTAGATTCTGCAGCCCGCGAAAGGCCCATCCGCCGATCCGTACCGGCTCGTCGTCGGCGATCTCGAGCCGG
>NZ_JADPJF010000070.1:228388-247944 GCF_023073295.1 Bradyrhizobium sp. 23
CAAGGTCGGCAGTGCGACGTCGGCAATCATGGCGCGGGAGGCCCAGGCGCCGGCACAGAAATGCGGACCGGCACCGAAAGCGACGCTCTTGGCCGTATCACGCCGCACATCGAACTGGTCAGCGCGCTCAAAATGCTTCTCGTCGCGGTTGGCGGAGCCGAACATGAGGAATACGCGCTCATCAGTTTCGAACGCGACGTCGCGGATCGTCCAAGGCTTTGCGATGCGTCGCGGCGACATGCCGATCGGCGAGATCCAGCGGGCATATTCCTCGAAGGCCTGGAGCCACGTCACCTCGCCCTTGCGCACGAGATCGAGCTGGTCGGGATGGGTCAGCAGCGCCCACACCGTGCCGGCGATCGCCTTGCGCGGCTCGTTCTGACCGCCGGAGATCGCGAGTTTGACATTCGCGCGCACGCTCTCCATCGCCATGCCGGACGCGAGGAGCACGCCGAGGATACTCTGGTCGGGATGCTTGCGCATCACCGGCAGGATGTCGTCGATCGCGGCATCGATGCCCGACGTCGCCGCATGGCAACGCGCCTCGACGGCCGCGTCGCCGCTGTAATTGGCGATGCCCTCGATCATGCCCTGTGACCAGGCGTCCATGTCCGCAAAGCCGATATTGGTGAGGCCGGTGATCGACTTCAGGCATTCGCCTGAGAACGGCAACGCGAAGTCGCGCATGAAATCGATCCGCCCGGGCGCGATCGCGTCGATGATGCGATCGGCATGGGCCTGGAACAGCGCGGTCCAGTGCGCCTTCACCGTCTTCGGCGACACCGTTGGAAACATCGCGCGGCGCTCGACCTGATGCGCCTCGCCGTCCTTGCGCATCATGTTGTGGCCCATCAGCCGGTTCATCAGGCCCGCGGGCTGGTGCGAGGAGAACACGTCGATCTGCTTCTCGGAGATCGAGATGTCGTCGCGGCTGGTCAGCAGCGTCGAGCCCAGCTGCGGCACGAAGGCGATCGGCGCCTCCTTGCGCATCTTGGCGAGCATCGGATAGGGATCGGCCCAGAATGCGGCCGGGTCGATGTCGATGCGCGGCGCGGTGCTCAAGCTTCGCTCCATTGCTGGTTAGCCGCCAAGGCTAGCGGCTTCACGAGGCGCCGTCTGTCCCCAGCGATTGGGACAGCTTCAGTTCAGGCTGCGCGGGCCGGCGAGCAGGCGCAGCACGATCGCAAACAGCTCGCTTTGTGACGAGATGCCGAGCCGCTCATAGGCGCGCTTGCGATAGGTTAGCGTCGAATGCAGGCTGATGCCGAGCGTCTGCGAGATCGCCTCGGAGCTGAAGCCGGAGAGGATGCGCCGGCAAACGTCCTGCTCGCGCGGGGTGAGGCTGGCGAGCGGCGCGCGCGTCGCGAAGAGCGCGGCGAGAGACTGCTCGGTCGTCGCAGCCGAGCCGTGCTGGAAATGGCGTGCCACGCTCGCACTGATGGCCGGTGCGATGGCCTGAAGCCGCGCACGCTGGGGGGCGCTGAAGCGGCCCTGGACAGCGATGCGATAGAAATTGACGTAGAAGCAGGTGTCGTCGGCCCAGATCGCGGTCGCGCATTTGTCGACGATGCCGGAATCCACAAAGAACATTTTTCGGTAGCGGGCGCCGTACATGCGCGGCGCGAAGGCGGGCAGCACGAGCGTGGCGCGGCCCTCACCTTCGAACAGCGCATCGCGGTTGGGATCGGATTGGTGGAACTGGCCGGCATAGGCAGCGCCGAGATCGCCGCCGATCGGGATGTTGCCGGCATCGAGCAGGCAGTGTGCGGCGCCCGCGCGGCTCAGCGCGAACACCATGCAATGCCCGACCCCGGCCTGCCGACGCAGTGTATCGATCAGGACATCAGGAAAATCCGGACGACCGATGGCAAGCACCGCGGGTGTGACATCGCCAGCCGCCGGCTTTGCGGGCGTCCCGTGAGGGCGCATCGTTTTCTCCCCATCGCCTTTTGACGAAATTTATCAGCAATGGCCGCGCAGCGGAAGGCGGGTGTCGCCCGATATCTCCTGCCACGTCGCCGAGCCGGCGGACGAAGGGGCTCAGGAAGCACTTTTGCGCAGAATCCTGTCCATTGCTTTTCCCTTCGCCAGCTCATCGATCAGCTTGTCCAGGTAGCGGATCTCTCGCATCGTGGGTTCTTTGACGTCCTCGACCCGGACGCCGCAAACCACGCCTGTGATCAGGGTTCGCGAAGGATTGATCTTGGGGGCCTTCGCAAAGAAGGTTTCAAAGTCCGTCCCCTGCTCCAGTTGAGCTTCCAGTTCGTTCTGACCATAGCCTGTCAACCAGGAGATGACCTGATCAACCTCCGTTTTGGTGCGCCCTTTCTTCTCCGCCTTCGCAACGTAAAACGGGTAAACGCTTGCGAAGCTGGTGGTATAGATCCTGTGTTTCGCCATGACCACTCCATGGATCACTCGCTGCGGCCGAAGGCCGATACGATATCATCGATGGAGTTGCCTGTAGAGGTTCTGACTGAGAAGCCCCGCGAAGCAATATACGGCGGCAAATGCGCTCCATCAAAGCGCCCGTGATATCGGTCACTGAGCGTTCAAGGCAGTTGCGGCACTCTGCATCGTGCCAGCGCAATCACCTTCCGGGCGGCCGCTGAGGTGACTGTCTCGACAGTGTTTTGCCGGCATCCCCTGCTAGGTTAGCAGAATTCGCACCCAGCAGGGTATGCTCGGATGTGAAGCTTACTCCAAGGCAAAGGCGCAGCTATGTTCAAGGTCGAACCCACGCTTGAAAATCTCGCATCGCATATCCAGCGGCAGGACCGGTCGCTGAAGGCTATGAGTTGGAGCGTTTTGGGGGCTACGATCCTGGCGGCTGCGGCGATCATTTCATCGCAATGGCATGCGACCGCTAATGCCGATACAGTCAAGGCCAAGACCCTGTCTGTGGAAACAATTGCCTTGCGAAATGGCACCGGCAAAATCGTCGCCTTGATCTCATCCACTTCCGACGGAACGCCGCACATCTCGCTCTTGGATAGCCGCGAGAAGGTGCGTCTCAGCATCGGGCTTCGCCAGGATGGCGTACCTTCGGTGTCGCTCCTCGATACGGAGCAGGGTCAGCGGGCAGTGCTGTCCCTGAACGATCATCAGGATGCGTCCTTGACGATGTACAATGCTGCAAAACTTCCCCGTGCGACGCTCGCTGTGGACTCCGTCAGCTCGGGTCACATGGTTCTCTTCGGGACCGGCGGTGGTCTAAACTTCTCCGCTTTGGATGGCCGCGTGCAGTGGACTCCGGTGGGCGGAGCCGTTCAGAACATCCAGACGAAAACCGAATCCAAATAAACTCAGCCGGCCGCAGCGGCGAAAGACCCTACCCCGCCGCCGCCTTCGCCGGCGGAACGTTGATCGCGAGCTTGCCATAGCGGTCGGTGAACGCCTGCGTGTCGATCTCCTCGAGCTTGATCTCGCCGCTCATGACGCCCTGCTTCCAGGCCGCCTGCGCGGGATCGTTCTGGAATTCCGGCATCACCTCGCGGCCGAACAGCTCCAGCGATTCGCAGATGTGCTCGTGGCTGTTCTTGCCCGCCTGGTTCAGCAGGATGACCTGGTCGATATGCGAGCCCTGGAAGCGCTTCAGCTTCCTGCGGATCGTCTCGGGCGAGCCGATCAGTCCGCCGCGCAGCGCAGCCTCCTGCGCCTCGGGATTGTCGCGTTTCCACTTGTTGTACTCGTCCCACATGTTGACGGTATAGGGCGCCGGACGCTGGCGATTCTGCGACGCGCCGTAGAAGCGTAGCGCGAACTGGAAGAAGGTGGCGCCGTCGGCGCGCGCACGCGCCTCCTCGTCCGTCTTTGCGCACATGAAGAACGACACCAGCGCCATGTTCGGGTTGATCTCGTAGTCGGCGAGCTTGGCGAGACGCTTGGTCATGGCGTTGTAATAGGCGTGAACCCAGGCGTGCGCGGCGTCTGCGCTGACGAACTGGAAGCCGAGCGCACCAAAGCCATGGCGGCCGGCGCGCTCGATGGTCGGCAGCTGCGAGCAGGCCATCCACAATGGCGGATGCGGCTTCTGCACCGGTTTTGGCACGACGTTGCGCAACGGGATGTCGAAATATTTGCCGTGGTGCTCGCTTCCTGCGTCCTTGAACATCGGGAAGATCGCGGCGACGGCCTCCTCGAACACCTCTTTCTTGGTCTCCATGTCACGGCCGAACGGCGTGAGCTCGGTGATGGAGGCGCTCTCGCCCATGCCGAATTCGCAGCGGCCGTTGGAGAGCAGATCGAGCACCGCGACGCGCTCGGCGACACGTGCGGGGTGGTTGGTCGTGAGCTGGAGGATGCCGTGGCCGAGCCGGATGTTCCTGGTGCGCTGGCTCGCGGCTGCGAGAAACGATTCCGGCGAGGGCGAATGCGAGTATTCTTCGAGGAAGTGATGCTCGACAACCCAGGCGTGGTCGTAGCCGAGGCTGTCTGCGAGTTCCATCTGCGAGAGCGCGTTCTGATAGAGGCTGAGCTCGTCGCCGGCCACCCACGGCCGTGGCAGTTGCAGCTCATAGAAGATGCCGAACTTCATGACGCCGTCTCTCCCAGGTTTTTTTGCAGGTTTTCTTGCAAGTTTTCTTGCCGTTTATGTTTTTGTTGCGGGCATCTTAATGGGCGGGGCGGCGCTGTCTACGCAGTCGCAATTCCGCCTTGCGGGAGAAGGTGCTTTTCGGCACGGCGGCCATTCAGGACCACGCCGATGAAGGTGAAGCGCACCAGCAGATGATAGCTCGCCAGCATCGGAGGAAGCGCGACGACGAGAAGAACACCGAACTTGATCAGACCGGGCCAGTCGAGCTGCGACAGCGCGACCTGCAGCGCCATCACGATCGGCAGATGGATCAGATAGAGCCAGTAGGATGCATCGGCGAGATAGCGCCAGGTCGGGCTGAAGCCGGACATGAAGCGGAGCGCGAGGCCGATGACCGCAAAGGTCGAAATCCATATCGCCGGCGCATACAGGATCACGGAGACAAGCCGGAGCGTGGCGAAGCCGAAAGGCAGTTTCGGTGCACCCGGCGCGGACGTCATCGCCCCAACCAGCACGAAACTGATCAGGATCAGAGTGATTGCGAGCAGAAGATGCGGGAGCCAGCGCCGCTCAATCAGTCGCAGCAGATCGATCTGCCGATGCAGCAGCCAGCCGATCGCGAAGGCGGTGCCGAAGCCAATCCAGGCCTGCGCGTTGGTGACGAGCGATTGATCCGGCGTCCTCACGCCCATCACGTTGATCCAGCGTTGGTCGAGGCAGAAGGCGGCGCCGATCGGGATTGCCAGAACAAGGGGGGCCAGCGGACTTTTCATGATCCCGGCGAAGACGCGGTCAATCACCGCTCGCCACCTGCCTGACGCATTTAGCCAGACAAATGCGCCGCGCAGCAGCAGCACGACGACATAAAGCTCCAGCAGCACATAGATGAACCAGAGATGGGTCAGGGGGAAATTCGGCAGCACCGGTGGCCAGCTGCGGGACCAGCCGCCGTTCGGGAAATGAGACGCCCAGATCGCGATGAAGTACATGGGCGTGAACAGGATCGGCCAACCGATCACGAGCGGCAGCCCGATTCTCAGGAGCCTGTCGCGGACGAAGCCCCTGACGCCCTGGCGATGAAAGCTCATGCGCGCGAAGAAACCCGCCATCAGGAAGAAGGTCGTCATCCGGAAGACGTGGATGGTGAAGGTCAGCAGGCCCAGGAGCAGGCTTGGATGGGTGTCCTGGATGAACCAGAACCGGGGCGTGGCGGGCACGAACGACATGGCCGCGTGCAGGACGATGCCGAGCAGCAGGGCGCCGCCCCTGAGTGCGTCGAGAGCGTGCAGCCGGTCCGATGCAGGGGTGGCGGCGGTCGAAGGTGACATGGGTGGGCTCATTCGGCTGGCGAGAGGATCTGCCGGACAGTCTGCCCAATCCGGGCGCGGCGCTCTTGCCTGATCCAAAAATCGGCTAGCCGATTTCGCGGCGCGGCGGGCTAAGTTCAGCGCTGTCGGGCCGGCTCAGCGCCTCACGCCGGAATTCGGTCGGGGTCATGCCGGTTTCGGCCTTGAACGCGCGATTGAAAGGTCCGATCGACTGGAAGCCCGCATCCATGGCGATGGTCAGCACCGGGACGTCCCGTTGCGTCACGTCGGACAGCGCGAGCCTGGCGTCCTCGATACGGTAGCGGTTCAGGAAAGCGTTGAAGTTGCGATAGCCCAGCCCTTCATTGATCGCCTGGCGCAGCCGATGCTCGGGTACGTCGAGCCGAGCCGCGAGCGCCCCGATCGCGAGACCTTCCTGCCGGTAGGTTCGCTCCACCGTCATCAGATGGTCGAGGCGCCGGAGCAGGATCGGGTCGACGACGACCCGACCCGCGGCTGGGCCGGCGGCCGGGGGTTGCCTCCCCGCCTCGCCGGATGCGATCGCGGCCGTGGCGTCATTGACGGCCATCGCCGGCGCGCTGAACAGGCCGATGCCGGCAAGCATGGCCACCACGAACAGCCCGAGCGCGGTCGGGAGACTGCCCGGCGCGCCAGGAACCGCGACGGGAATTGCGGCGAAGCCGGCGACGGCGACGGTCGCGATGAGCACGACATTGATCGCAAGCATCGCCAGCCGCAGTCGGCGTCGCCGCGCGACCAGATCGGCTCGCCAGGTCTTGACCGTCTGAACCGCAGCAGCGAGGGCCAGCACCAGGGTGGCCAGAGCCAGGACTCGGCCGCCTGCGCCGGCCAAAGCGGGCCAGTTCGCCCAGGCCAGCGTGATCGCAAATCCGAAAACCACGATGCTCAGCCACAGGGCGCCGTGCCAACGCCTCAGCACGAAATCGTCGTCGAACGCCGCGCGCGCCCACAGCCAGAAGACGGCAGGCTGCGCGGACAGGATCGGCAACACCCACCACCACGCCGTTTTGGGGAGATTGGGCGCCGTCGCGATCGCATAGAACATGCCGCCTGCGCACATCGCGATGCCCAGCAAAGCCTGTTGGCCGGTTGCACGACGCAGCAAGGCCACGAGAACGATCAACAGGAACACGCCGCTGGCCGCGCCGCGAAGTCCGAGATCGATCGCCGTCAGCCCTGTCGCGTTCACAACCCGGATCCCCGTTCGATGCCAAACTGTCGCATCGCCTTCGCACGGGTACAACCCAAACTTGCCGTCGTGGCAACGGCCGCAGCGACAGCCGCAGATTGGCGGATTGATCCAGATCAACGCGGCAGCGGCCCGAATGCATCAAAAATGCAGCAAGGCAACGGCCCGGATGCCGTCCCAATCCCCCCATTCAGAGAGACGAGCATGTCGGCGCGTGACGACACGACCGGGCGTGTGCGCCGCAAGCGCATGGAGATTTTCGCATTCCTGTTCCTGACCGCGGTCGTGATGCCCGTCCTCGCGGTCGGAACGGTCGGCTCCTACGGCCTCGCCGTCTGGATCTACCAGATGTTCGCCGGCCCTCCCGGCCCACCGCCCTCCCTGCATTGATCCCTTAAAGCGAAAGACAGGCATCATGGCCCACGCCACACTCAACCGCCGTGCCTTGATCACCGGCCGGGTGCTCAGCGCCGAGCGCGTCATCGCCCCGCCCGGTTGCGAAATCGCCAGCATCATCGTGCAGGCGCGCCCCGAGCGCCTGGACCAGCTGGAAGCCGCGATCACCGCCCTTGCCGGCTGCGAGATCCACGGCCGCGACCCGCGAGGCAAGCTCATCGTCGTGACCGAGGCGCCTGATTCCGGCAGCCTCGGCACCCTGCTCAACACCATCCAGTCGCTGCCGGACGTCTATTCGGCGGCGCTCGTCTTTCACGCCATCGAAACGGCTTAAGGCCGGGAGAGTCGTCATGACATCGCCAAAGCTCGACCGCCGCCAGATGCTGAAGCTCGAGGCCGCCGCCATCGCGGCCGCCGCTGCGGGCATGCCGGCACCGGCGCTCGCCGCGAACCTCATCGCCGAGCGCGACGTCGCCGAACTGAAATGGGACAAGGCCGCCTGCCGCTTCTGCGGCACCGGCTGCTCCGTGATGGTCGCGACCAAGAACAACCGCGTCGTCGCCACCCATGGCGACACCAAGGCCGAGGTCAATCGCGGCCTCAACTGCGTCAAGGGCTACTTCCTCTCCAAGATCATGTACGGCCACGACCGCCTGACGCAGCCGATGCTGCGCAAGACAGGTGGCAAATACGACAAGAACGGCGAGTTCACGCCTGTGTCCTGGACCGAAGCCTTCGACATCATGGAGGTGAAGTGGAAGGAGGCGATCAAGAAGCGCGGGCCGAACGGCGTCGCCATGTTCGGTTCCGGCCAGTGGACGGTTTGGGAGGGCTATGCGGCCGTGAAGCTGTTCAAGGCCGGCTTCCGCACCAACAACATCGACCCCAATGCACGGCACTGCATGGCCTCCGCCGTGGCCGGCATGATGCGCACCTTCGGCATCGACGAGCCGGCCGGCTGCTATGACGACATCGAGGCCACCGACGCCTTCGTGCTGTGGGGCTCCAACATGGCGGAGATGCATCCGATCCTGTGGACGCGCCTCGCCGACCGCAGGCTCTCCGCGCCGCATGTCCGCGTCGCCGTGCTCTCGACCTTCGAGCATCGCTCGTTCGACCTCGCCGACATCGGCATGATCTTCAAGCCGCAGACCGACCTTTACATCCTCAACGCCATCGCCAACCACATCATCAAGACCGGCCGGGTCAACAAGGACTTCGTCGCCGCGCATACCATCTTCAGGCGCGGCCAGACCGACATTGGTTATGGTTTGAGGCCCGAGCATCCGCTGCAGAAGAAGGCGACAGGCGCGGCGAAGGCCAACGATTCCACCGAGATGAGCTACGACGAGTACGTCAAGTTCGTCTCGGACTACACGCTGGAGAAAGCGGCGGAGATGTCGGGCGTGCCGCTCAATCGCCTGGAGGCACTGGCCGACCTCTATGCCGATCCCAAGACCAAGGTGGTCTCGTTCTGGACCATGGGCTTCAACCAGCACACCCGCGGCGTCTGGTGCAACAACCTCGTCTACAACATCCATCTTCTGACCGGGAAGATCTCCTCGCCCGGCAACAGCCCGTTCTCGCTGACCGGCCAGCCCTCGGCCTGCGGCACCGCGCGCGAGGTCGGCACCTTCTCGCACCGCCTGCCGGCCGACATGGTCGTCACCAACAAGGAGCACCGCACCAAGGCCGAGCACATCTGGCAGCTTCCCGAGGGCACCATTCCCGACAAGCCCGGCGCGCACGCCGTGTTGCAAAGCCGGATGCTGAAGGACGGCCTGATCAATGCCTATTGGGTGCAGGTCAACAACAACCTCCAGGCCGGTCCCAACGCCAACGAGGAGACCTATCCGGGTTTCCGCAATCCCGACAATTTCATCGTGGTTTCGGACGCCTATCCCTCGGTGACGGCGCTCGCCGCCGATCTCATCCTGCCGACCGCGATGTGGGTGGAGAAGGAAGGCGCCTACGGCAATGCCGAGCGCCGCACGCAGTTCTGGCACCAGCTCGTCGCTGCCCCGGGCGAGTCGAAGTCCGATCTGTGGCAGCTCATGGAATTCTCAAAGCGCTTCAAGATCGAGGAGGTGTGGCCGGAGGAGCTGATCGCCAAGAAGCCGGACGTTCGCGGCAAGACGCTGTTCGACGTGCTCTACAAGAACGGCCAGGTCGACAAATTCCCGAGTTCGGAGATCGAGGACGGCTACGCCAACGAGGAGTCGAAGGCGTTCGGATTCTACGTGCAGAAGGGCCTGTTCGAGGAATATGCCGCGTTCGGCCGCGGCCATGGTCACGACCTCGCGCCGTTCGACGCCTATCACCGCGAGCGCGGCCTGCGCTGGCCCGTCGTCAACGGCCAGGAGACGAAATGGCGCTTCCGCGAGGGCAGCGACCCCTACGTCAAGCAAGGCACCGACGTGCAGTTCTACGGTTATCCCGACGGCAAGGCGCGGATCTTCGCCCTGCCTTACGAGCCGCCGGCGGAATCGCCCGACAACGAATATCCCTACTGGCTCTCCACCGGCCGCGTGCTGGAGCACTGGCATTCCGGCACCATGACGCGCCGGGTGCCCGAGCTCTACAAGGCCTTCCCCGAGGCCGTCTGCTTCATGCATCCTGACGACGCGCAGGAGGCGAAGATCCGCCGCGGCGACGAGGTGAAGGTGGTCTCCCGCCGCGGCTTCATCCGCGTCCGCGTCGAGACGCGCGGCCGCGACCGGCCGCCGCGTGGCCTCGTATTCGTGCCGTGGTTCGACGAATCCAAGCTGATCAACAAGGTGACGCTGGACGCCACCGATCCGATCTCGCTGCAAACCGATTACAAGAAGTGCGCCGTGCGCATCGAGCGGATGAACATGTCATGATGAAACGATTTGGAGTAGCGCTGCTCGCAGTCGCGATCGCGGCTGGCGCGAGTTCGCTGACCGCGCAGACGGTGACGTCAGGTCTGCGCGGCCCGACGCCGCTCAACGACGAAGGCCCGGCCCCGCCGATGCTGCCGAACCGCAACACCTCTGAAAGAGAAGTGCGCAACTATCCGGAACAGCCGCCTGTCATTCCGCACACGATCGACGGCTATCAGATCGACCTCAACGGCAACAAGTGCCTGTCCTGCCATGCGCGGGCGCGCATCGCGGAATCGCAGGCGCCGATGGTCTCGATCACCCACTTCATGGACCGCGACGGCCAGTTTCTGGCTTCGATCTCGCCGCGCCGCTTCTTCTGCACGGAATGCCACGTGCCGCAGAACACCGCCAATCCGCCCGTCAGCAACGACTTCACCGACATCGACACGCTGCTGTCGCGCGCAAGCCCCGGTGGCCGCCGATGACGACGACCGCTGATGAACCCGGCGAGGGACTGAAGGCCAGACGCGGCTTCGTCGCGCGAAGCTGGGACTTCGCGCGCGAGCTCTGGCAGGTGCTGATCCGTCCGAGCTCGGTGTTCGGGCTCGGCGTGCTGGTGCTGGCGGGCTTCATGGCCGGCGTGATCTTCTGGGGCGGCTTCAACACCGCGCTGGAATTGACCAACACCGAAAAATTTTGCACCGGCTGCCACGAGATGAAGGACAACGTCTACGCCGAGCTGAAGTCGACCATCCATTTCGCCAACCGCTCCGGCGTGCGCGCGACCTGTCCGGATTGCCACGTGCCGCACAACTGGACCGACAAGATCGCCCGCAAGATGCAGGCCTCCAAGGAGGTCTGGGGCAAGATCTTCGGCACGATCGACACCCGCGAGAAATTCCAGGATCACCGGCTCGAACTGGCGGCGCATGAATGGGCGCGCTTCAAGTCCAACGATTCGCTGGAATGCCGGAACTGCCACAGCGCCGATTCCATGGACATCACCAAGCAGTCGCCGCGCGCCTCGGTCGCGCACCAGCGCTTCCTGTTCACCAAGGAAAAGACCTGCATCGACTGCCACAAGGGCATCGCCCACCATCTGCCCGACATGCGCGGCGTTCCCGGCTGGCAATAGGGCGCCCCGCCCGGCTTGAACCAGCGGTGCGAATGGTTAGTTTTGGGGCTGGCGAATCGCTCCGTTTTCGCCCCCTCCTCAAGACAGACATGGCCACATTCACCCCGCATCAGGATGCCGCGCTCAAGGCCGTTGGCGACTGGCTCAAGGCCAAACCCGGCCGCAACGGCACGCCGCCGGTGTTCCGCCTGTTCGGCTATGCCGGCACCGGCAAGACCACGCTGGCGCGGCACATCGCCGACGGCGTCGACGGCGAGGTGAAGTTCGCCGCCTTCACCGGCAAGGCGGCGCTGGTCATGCGCAACAAGGGGTGCGACGAAGCCTCCACCATCCATTCGCTGATCTACCGCACCCGCGAATCCGGTGAGGAGCAGCCCAGCTTCGAGCTGTGGGACGACGCCCCGGCCTCCAAGGCCAAGCTGATCGTGATCGACGAATGCTCGATGGTCGATGCCGAACTGGGCCGCGACCTGATGTCGTTCGACTGCCCGCTGCTGGTGCTGGGCGATCCCGCGCAGCTGCCGCCGATCCAGGGCGGCGGCTTCTTCACCAATACCGAGCCGGACGCGATGCTGACCGAGGTGCACCGCCAGGCCCAGGACGATCCGATCGTGCGGATGTCGATGGACGTCCGCGAGGGCCGCGAGCTCGACATCGGCCGCTACGGCGAGAGCGAGGTGGTGTCGCGCAAGGAGCTCGATCCTGATCGCGTCATGGCCGCCGACCAGGTGCTGGTCGGCCGCAACAACACGCGACGCGCGTACAATATGCGGGTGCGCCAGCGCCAGAACATCGAGGACGTCTTCCCCGTCGCCGGCGACAAGCTGGTCTGCCTGCGCAACAACCGCAAGAAGGGCCTGTTCAACGGCGGGCTGTGGCGCGTGAAGTCGCGCAACACCTCGCGCTCGAAATCCCGCATTCTCAGCATGAGACTGTCGCCGGACGAGGATCTCGGCCACAAGGTGACGAAGGTCTCGGTGCGTGCCGATTGCTTCGAGGGCGGCGTCGAGGCGATCGCCTGGGAGCAGCGCAAGCCCTATGACGAGTTCGACTACGGCTACGTGCTGACCGTGCACAAGTCGCAGGGCTCGCAATGGGACGACGTCGTGCTGTTCGACGAGAGCTTTGCGTTTCAGGAGAGCCGGGCGAGGTGGCTGTACACGGGCATCACGCGGGCGGCGAAGCGGCTGAGCATCGTGGTTTGAAACTGCGGTAGTCCGGATGGAGCGCAGCGTAATCCGGGGTTAGCTCCGCGATCGTGATTCCCGGATTTCGCTGCGCTCCACCCGGGCTACGAAGTCACTTCCCCGCGACGAAATAAAAATCCTCGCGCCCCGGCGGCGAGCCGTAGGAAAACGGCTGCTGCTCGTGCTTGGTCACAAGCCAGACATCGTCGCGAACGATGTCGAACAGTTTTCGGATCTCGACGCGCGGCATCTTGATCTCGCGAGCGAGCGCGGTGGCGAACGGGCTGTCGGCGCCGCCGTCGCCATCCATCGCGGTCTCGCCGTGCTTGGCGGCGTAGACCACCATGAAGCCGGCGCCCGGCTCGATGTTGGAAAAGCCCTTGTCCACGAGCTTGAGCGACAGCGTGCGCTGCATGGTCGGCGCGAACGGATTGTCGCGACAGGCATCCAGCATCACCAGACGCACTTTTCGCGCAGCGCCCACCGCCGCGATCACCTGCTCCAGCGCGACCGCCTGGGTCTCGGCGTCCCTGTCGGCGGCGAGCTTGGCGTCGACGGGAACGAGATAATTCACGCCGCCGATCTCGAACCCGTGGCCGGCATAATAGACCACCGCCCAATCCGCCTTCTCCGCCTCGGCGGCAAACGTCTGCAACGCTTCGAAGAACTTGTCGCGGGTGAGGTCGCTGACGGATATCACGGTCTGGAAGCCGACATCGCGCAGCGCGGCTGCGATCATTTTCGAGTCGCGTGGCGGATTGGGCAAGGCGTGGACGTTCTTGTAGACGCCGTTCCCGATCACCAGCGCCACACGGCGCCCCGTGGATCCGGCCGGTGCCTGCGGGGTCAGCGCGGCCAATCGCTCCTGCGCGATGGCGCGGGCGCGCGCGACGTCGAGCTCGTCGAACTTCGTCAGCGAATAGGCCGCCGCACGATAGTCGGCACGGGCCTGGGCGAGATCCTTCTTGCGCTCGTAGATCTGGCCGCGACCTGAATGTGCCCGGACGTTGTTCGGGTTGATCTGGATGGCCGTGTGGTAGTCCTTCAGCGCGGCGTCGAAATCGCCCTTCAACATGTTGACGTCGGCGCGATTGTTGATCGCGTACGTGTTCTTCGGCTGCTTCTCGATTAGGCCGTTGCAGTCGGCGAAGGCCTGGTCGAACTTGCCCATCATGCCGTAGGTGATGCAGCGGTTGCCGGTGATCTGCTGCGCGGCCGGTTCGATCTTCTCGGCCTCCGCGAAATCGGCAATCGCGCCGTCAAAATCCTGCATCAGCGTGCGCACGCGGGCGCGGTTGGTGTAGCCGAGCAGGAACCTGGGCGCGTATTTGATCGACAGGTTGAAATCGTCGAGCGCGCTTTGCAGCGCACCCCGGCGCAACTGGATGACGCCGCGGTTGTTGTAGGGGACACCGTAGGTCGGGCGCTTCTGGAGCGCGAGGTCGTAGTCCGCCATCGCATGATCGTCCTGGCCCGTCCGCTCATAGGCGAGGCCGCGCAAATTGAGCGTGACGACGTTGTCGGGATCGAGGTCGACGGCCATGGACAAGGTCTCGATCGCGTGGACGTAGTCGCGCTTGTTGAGCAGTGTGTTACCGCGCACGGAGAGCGCGATGGCCTTGTCCTTGCCGGTGAGCCGGTCGGCGTTGAGCAGCTTGTCGCAGGCCTGCGCCCTCGCCTGTGCATCCGCCTGGCGGTCGCGGCAAATGGCGAGGTCGTCGCCGGGTTGCGGTTCGGCCGCCGCGAGCGAGCTCCAGCCGGCCAGGATGGCGAGCACGACGACGAGGGTCAGGGATGCCACGCGCAGCATGTTGTCAGGTCAGCTCCAGCCACGATTCTCTTAAGTCGATCACCGATCGCGCCGGTTCATCTAGCGCGGAGTTCCGGTCGTCGCCAAGCCGGGCCGCTGGAGGCGGCGCGTTTCACGGACTCGTGTCCCTCCGGCCGTAACAATCGCCCGGTCCGCCCGTATCTCGAATGTCCGAAAATGCCGGGCAGGCTGTTCGCCCGGCCCCAACCGCCCTAGACTGTCAGACCTTCCGAAAGAGGATCGCCATGCGCCGACCTGCCGTCCTGTCCCTGCTCGCCGCAACCACCGCCCTGACGCTGGCCTTTGCCGCGCCGACCCGGGCCGCAGAGGATGCGGTCGTGATCCCCGCTCCTGCCGTTGATGTGGCCCCCGCAAGCGGGATCCAGACCGCCGTGATCGCCGGCGGCTGCTTCTGGGGCGTGCAGGGCGTGTTCCAGCACACCGCGGGCGTCGTCAACGCGGTCTCCGGCTACGCCGGCGGCACCAAGGCGACGGCCGACTACCAGACCGTCTCGAGCGGCCGGACCGGCCACGCGGAATCCGTCGAGATCAAATACGACCCCAAGAAGATCTCCTACGGCAAGATCCTGCAGATCTACTTCTCGGTGGCGCACGACCCGACCCAGCTCAACCGGCAGGGCCCCGACACCGGTCCGCAATATCGCTCGGCGATCTTCACCACGTCCGACGAACAGAAGAAGGTGGCCGAGGCCTATATCGCCCAGCTCAACGGCGCCAAGGTCTTCAGCAAGCCGATCGCGACCAAGGTCGGCGCGCTGGAGGCATTCTATCCGGCGGAAGCCTATCACCAGGATTATCTGACCCTGCACCCGAACCAGCCCTATATCGCCTACAATGACCTTCCGAAGGTCGAGAACCTGAAAAAGCTGTTCGCGGATAACTATATCGAGAAGCCGACGCTGGTGAGCGCCAGCAAGGCCACCAACTGAAAAAACGGGAGACCCATGCCCGACACCAAGACGAAAACCACGGACGACAAGGTCATCAAGAGCGAAGAGCAATGGCGCAGCGAGTTGTCGCCGATGCAGTTCGCGGTGCTGCGCGAGAAGGCGACCGAGCGTCCCTTCTCCGGCGAATATGAGCACGACCACCGCGCCGGCACCTACACCTGCGCCGGCTGCGGCAACGTGCTGTTCGAGTCCGACGCGAAGTTCGATTCCGGCTGCGGCTGGCCGAGCTTCACCCAACCCGCCGTCGAGGGCCATATCGAAGAGGAGCGGGACGTCAGCCACGGCATGATCCGTACCGAGGTGCTGTGCGCCAAGTGCAGCGGTCATCTCGGCCATGTCTTCCCCGACGGCCCGGGGCCGACGGGCTTGCGTTACTGCATCAATTCCGCCGCGCTGAAGCTCGAACCCAAATAAACCTTGCGCGGCGCCGAGTTCCGTCATGGAACCCGGCGCCGCGATGTGCTTTTCTTCCCTGGTGGTGCGGCTGGCCATGGCGTGGCGGCGGCCGCCAGGGAGGATGCCATGACGCTTGGGACCATCCTGATCATCCTGGTGATCATTTATCTCGTCGGCGGCCTGTCGGGCCGCTTCGGCGGCTACGGCTACGGAATGGGTCATTCCGGCATGGGGATCGGCGGCCTCGTCTTGGTGGTGCTGCTCGTGCTGCTGCTCCTTGGCAAGCTGTAGACCATTCAAGTCGCTGATATTCCTGCAATTTCCCGGGCTGCGGAGCTGCCATGCGCAGATTCATCATCTCGCATCGCGGGGGTCGCAATTTTGTCGAAACGGGCTATATTAGAGGACGAAAATGACATGTGCGGCGCCCACTCAATCGTGGCCTCTGCCCGTCCCAACCCCACGCGCTTAAAGCCCCAGAGAGATCACGAGGTCTTTGACCATGCGTCCACTGCGTCCGTTCAACTTCAACACTTCCGCCGAACTCTTCCCCGCTGCGATCCGCAAGAAGAAGCGTGCAGGCTTCACCTATCGCCGGTTCGGCACCGCGGCCGAAGCCGTCCAGTTCGCGATGGAGCAGTTGCCGACGGATTCGCTGAACGGCGCCTATCTCCAGGTCGAAGAAGCGCGCTTCGACCAGAACGGCATCCGGTCGCTCTATGAGAGCGAAGCCTTCCCGCTGCCCCGCCACCGCAAGCCGGTGGAAGCCAGCACCGACGCTGCCGACGCGGCGTAAGTTTTCGTCACGCCTCCGATGTGCGCTGAAAGCGCGATGGCCCGAAAGGCCGTCGCGCTTTTTGCGTTTTGGGGCGTGTCAGATGCGAGGCTGCTTGTCGAGCCAGCGGCGGAGCAGGCGCACGTTGCGCATGTTGGCACGGAACATGACGTCGAATGCGTCGCCCGCGAACGGGACGATACCGACGACGCCGTCGAGGGCGACATTTCCGAGCATGCGCGCGGTGATGTACCAGGGCGCCCCGAGCGCCCTCGCCTCTTGCACCAGCCAGAGCGAGATCGCGGTGGTGATGATGTCGCCGACGACGGGGATCAACCCGATCAACCCATCGATGCCATAGCGGATGTTGGTTCCGGGCAGCACGAAGGCGACGTCGAGCAGCTTTGCGATCGCCTCGATCCGCGCGATCCGCTGCTCGCGCGTTAGATTGCCAAACGGGTTGCCGGCGAAGGGACTGTCCTTCCCGAACTCGAAGCGAAATTTGCGAAAGCCCTGCCCCAGCGTTTCGGGCCGGATCTCGTGACCGTCCTGATCGATGATCGGCCCACGCCCGTCGGTGCCCGAAGAGGCCGCACCCGAGCGGCTTCCCGAACGGGATCGACGCGGAGCAAGAATATCGTCATCGGACATGGTCATGGCCTGTAGGGAACGCGCCAGCGCGGCGGAGGTTGCTGCGGCGTGATCGAAGGTCGCGCCCTCAAGTCTGTGCCGCCGCCGGCTGCGGCTCCGCGACATATTTATGCACGAGCCAGGATGAAATCACCGCCGGCACGAACCCGACGAGGCCGTACAGGATGAACTGCACCGCGCCCGAGTCCGGCCCGCGCGAGCTGTAGGTCAGCGAGGCCAGGATGAAGGCGAACACGCCGACCAGCAGCATCCGCAGCACCGGGCCGATCCGGCGGACGTGGACCAGGATATCGTCGACCGCACCGATCATCAGCGAGGGCAGGAAGCCGAACAGATAACTGTATTGCAAGGATTTGAAGAACACCGCGAACAGCTTGCCGACCTCAGCGAGACTGGTCTGGGTCCAATAGCCGGACTGATAGGTCGTCGTCAGCAGCAGCAGGAACCCGCCCACGAACGGGCCGACCAGCGCAAACACGAGATAGCGTTTCATCAGGCACCCTCATCCTTCACCTTACTATAGCAGCGCCGCGGGAACCTTGAATAGCGGGGGGGTGCGGGCTCTGCGCTGGGAACAAGCGGCATAGCGACGGACTTGAAACTCACCTGTCAGATTTGGAGCCGCCGATGTCCCGCAAACTGTTCTTCCTGGCGACGATCGCACTGACGGCCGTGAGCGGCCTGTCGAACGCGCCCGCTCTCGCACAAGGCCATATGGGTTCGCCGCAGGAGCAGCAGGCCTGTTCGCGGGACGCCTCGCGCTTCTGCCGCAAGGACCTCGGCAATGACGGTGCGGTGCAGGCCTGCCTGCAAGCCAACCGGGCCAAACTGTCGCGGTCTTGCAGCAAGGTCTTTCAGAGCCACGGCATGTGAGGACCGGAACCATCCCCGGCGAACGGAGAGTGAAGCCATGTTGCGCGACGAACAGCTCTCGATCCTCAGGGACATCAGCCAATCCATCGCCTTTGCCGACGACCGGCACGGCAAGATAGGCGAGCTGATCGCCGACGGTTACGTGATGAAGGACGGAGATCTGTTCGAGCTCACGGCAAAGGGCGTTACGGCGGTCGAAGAGCATGCAGCGCTTGGCGCAAGCGATGTGGAACAAGCGAGCGTATCCTCCGATCGGTTGATCTGATCGCACGCGAGTCGCGTTGTGCGTGACGTGCGCGCAACAATTGCGAATTCCTTTTTGCCTGCCATTGCGGTCGCGCAACAATGGCGCATACTTGGCTCGGGCGGCGCAGCACTTTTCGATTCGAACATCACCAGAGATCGAGCAACCACATGCGGGATTGAGGTCCCGGCGTGATGGCTGAGACATGCGGCAGGTCAAGCCGCGTGCGGCGCCCCAAAACCAAGTGGCTCAAGCCCACGGAACTCGGGGACGCATTCTACATGACACGCAATCAGACGATCGCAACTCTCTTCGCCCTCGCCACCACCGCCATCGCAATCCCGACATCGCCAAGCTTCGCGTTCTCGTCCGAAGCGCAGCAGATGTGCTCGGGCGATGCGATGCGGCTGTGCTCCAGTGAGATCCCCGACATCCCCAGGATCAGGGCCTGCATGGTGCAGAAGAAGGCTCAGGTCAGCCCGGGCTGTCGCGCCGTGATGGACCGCGAGCACGCCGCCGCGACAGGATCGCGCAAGCGGGAAGCAGCCGCGCAATAGAGAGAGCGTATCTGCGGCCATCCTGAGGGCCCGCCCAAGGGGCGGGCCCTCAGGATGAGGTCTCGTTTCGCGGCGAGATATCAAACCCTCATGGTGAGGAGCCCGCCAAGGCTGGCGTCTCGAACCATGCAGGCCGAGGTCTCACGGAGTAGAGATCTAGTCGCCCCACTGCGCGAAGGCGTCGTTGAAGGCGCGCTCGCCGGGAGCGCCCTTCTCGATGGCGATGATGGCGCGGCGCTGGTTGGCGTAGACCAAGGGCACGTCGAACCAGGAGCGCTCCTTCAGCAGCTGGACGTTGCGGCTGCGGTCGGCATCGACGTTGGAGAGGCCGACCAGGAAGAAGCCGTCGGTGACCTTGACCGCGAGGCCTGCGAGCGGCGTGCCGCGTGCCTGCTCGTTCGACTTCATCAGGATGCCCGGCACGTTGGAAACGCCGCCGCCCGGAAAGTCCGGCGGCAGGACGAAGGTCAGCTCCGCGGTGTGGCTCGCCGGCAGCGAGGAGTCGGTGTTGCGGCGGAACGACATCGTCATCTTGAACTTGCGGTCGGGAATCTCGATGTCGGCGCGCACGGCGACGTCGGCCTTCTGGTTGCCCGACGCCTTGATCGGCTCGAGCCGCCACACCACCGAGCCGACATAT
>NZ_JADPJF010000070.1:248035-248505 GCF_023073295.1 Bradyrhizobium sp. 23
GGATCCTCGTCGTAGAGCACGACTTTCTGCGCCACCGGCGCGACCGGCTGGTCGCTGGCCGAGGGCTGGCCGACGCGATCCGGAATCTTGGGCTTGCTCTGCGGCTGAGACGAATCCTTGGGCGCCTCCACCACCTGCGTCGGCGAAGACTTCAACAGGTTGGTCGCGGTCTGGACCAGCTGCTTGCCCCACAGGATGCCGGCACCGACCAGGATCAGCACGATGCCGACGGCGATCGCGCTCTTGAACGGAAAGGCGCGGCCGGTGCGGGCGCGCTTCTTCTTGGGTTCGCGGTCGAGAACGGGGATGTGCGGACGTTGCGACGGCGGCTGCGACGGCGGCGCGTAGCGCTCAGCTTCCTCGATCGATTCGTCGTAGGAATACGGCGCGTCGGCTCCGGCGCCGCGATTCTCCAGGCTCGGCTCGAGCCGGTCGAATTCCGGCGAGGGCGAGGGCACGTTGGCGTAGGT
>NZ_JADPJF010000070.1:248609-249505 GCF_023073295.1 Bradyrhizobium sp. 23
CCGCCGAGCTCGTTGGCGTCCGCCGTGATGTCGCGGAAGCCGCGCACGCCCGGTGCGGGCGGCAGCGGCGGTGGCGGTCCCATGTCCGGCGGACGGCGCCCACCAGCGCGATCACGTCCGACCGGCGGAGGCTCCGGCATCGACGACGGGGCCGGCGGACCCGGCTGCCGCGGCGCGTCGAAACGCGGGGCCCGCGGCGCACGCGGGGCGTCGCCCTGGTCATCGACATTGAAGGAGGGCCGGTCAGCCCGCGGCGGCGGCGGAGCCGGACGGGTGCGCGGCGGGGCAGCCGTTTGCGGCGCGGGCGAGTTGCCCTCGGTGGCGCGGGTGCTGGCGCGGCGGAAGGCGTCGCCGCTGCCGCTGCTGCGGGCGCCGCCAGCGGGGCGCGAGGCCTCGCGGGCACGCTGGGCCGCCTCTGATTCGACCTTGCGGACGGCCTCTTCCAGCGAGAGGCGCTCGCGGGTGATCTCGGATTCCGAGAGCGGCGGCTGCACGCTGCGGAGCTGCGCGATCAGCGCCGTGCGCGCCCGCTCATAGAGCGCGCGACGGCTCTCGCCGGGAGCGTTGGGGTCCAGGGCGGCAATAGCGCGGGCGATCAGCGGGTAGTAATCAGCCATTTCTACTCAATTATACGCGCGTCCCGGTAAGAGATCGTTAAGCCTCAAACGGATTTTGTACCAGGATAGTATCCTCGCGTTCGGGGCTGGTGGAAAGCAGCGCCACCGGGCACCCCACCAATTCCTCGATCCGGCGGACATATTTGATCGCCTGGGCCGGCAGCTGGGCCCAGGACCGCGCATTGGCGGTCGGCTCCTTCCAGCCCTCGATGGTCTCGTAGATCGGCTCGACCCGGGCCTGGGCGCCTTCGCCCGCCGGGAAATGATCGATCTCCTTGC
>NZ_JADPJF010000070.1:249590-253324 GCF_023073295.1 Bradyrhizobium sp. 23
AGCCGGTGCAGACCTCGATCGAATCGAAGCCGTCGAGGATGTCGAGCTTGGTCAGCGCCAGACCGTTGATGCCGCAGGTCCGGACCGCCTGGCGAACCAGAACCGCATCGAACCAGCCGCAACGGCGGGGCCGCCCGGTATTGGTGCCGAACTCGCGGCCGCGCTCGCCGATCTTGCGGCCGGTCTCGTTGTCCTGCTCGGTCGGGAATGGGCCCTGGCCGACGCGGGTCGTATAGGCCTTGCAGAGGCCGAGCACATAGCCGACCGCGGCGGGGCCGAGGCCCGAGCCGGTCGCCGCCTGCGCCGCCACCGTGTTGGACGAGGTGACGTAAGGGTAGGTGCCGTGATCGACGTCGAGCAGGGCGCCTTGCGCGCCTTCGAACAACATGCGCTTGCCCTCGCGCCGCTTGATGTCGAGCAGCCGCCACACCGTCTCGGCATAGGGCAGGAGCTGCGGCGCGAGCGCGGTCAATTCCTTCACGATCTCCTTGCCGTCGAACTCCGGCAGGCCGAGGCCGCGGCGCAATGCGTTGTGATGCGCCAGCAGCCGGTCGATCTTGTGCGGCAGGGTGTCGAGATCGGCGAGGTCCATCAGGCGGATGGCGCGGCGGCCGACCTTATCCTCGTAGGCCGGGCCAATGCCACGGCGGGTGGTGCCGATCGCGGTCGCCGCATTGGCGGATTCGCGATGCGCGTCGAGTTCGCGGTGCAGCGGCAGGATCAGGGTGACGTTCTCGGCGACCCGCAGATTGTCCGGGCCGACCGCGACGCCCTGCGACCGCAGCTTGGTGACCTCGTCGAGGAAGGCGGCGGGATCGAACACGACGCCGTTGCCGATCACCGACAGCTTCTGCTCGCGCAGCACGCCCGAGGGCAGCAGCGCCAGCTTGTAGGTCTTGCCGTTGATCACCAGCGTGTGGCCGGCGTTATGGCCGCCCTGGAAACGGACGACGATGTCCGCCTGCTCCGACAACCAGTCGACGATCTTGCCCTTTCCTTCGTCGCCCCACTGGGCGCCGACGACGACAACATTGGCCATTCGCGGGTAATCCCTATGCAATCTGTCAGATGCGCCCAGCCCAATCACGGCCGGGGCCGCTCGAACGCGAGGCAGCCAACCGGATAAAGGATGCAGCCTCTCTAGGCAAGCAAGAACGGGACTTTTTCGAGGCCGCGAGCGCACTCCAAGCCTTTGATATCCCCTGAAAATCCAGAAACCTTCGCGGCGGGTGCAATGCTTCGACCAAAGCGTGAGAGGCTGCTTCCGCCGCTGCATGGTCGCGATGCATCCGGCCCCCGTTGATGCAACCTCGATTTCCGTGTCTTTGAACGGGGCCGGGTTTGAACCGGCCCGGGTGCCACCGGGCTGGAGGCTTGGCGCATGACGCGGGGCCACAACAATCCAATGTCCGCCACCGACGAGACCACCGGCGCCGCCACGTCCGGCCACAACTGGATCGCCAACCAGCCCTATCTGCTGCTCAGCATCACCGCGCTGTGCTGGGCGGGCAATGCCATCGTCGGCCGGCTCGCCGCCGGTCACATCCCGCCGGTGACGCTGTCGTTCCTGCGCTGGTTCTTCGCCTTCCTGCTGGTGCTGCCGTTCGCCTGGAAACACCTTGCGCAGGACTGGCCCGCGATCCGCGGCAAGCTCGGCCTGATGGTCACGCTCTCGATCACCGGCATCGGCGCCTTCAACACGCTGCAATATTGGGCGCTGGAGCATACGCAGGCGCTCAACACTCTCCTCTTGCAATCCGCCGCGCCGCTGGTCGTGGCGCTGTGGTCGCTCGCCATCCTCGGCGTCCGCCTCACCGTAGCGCAGGCCTTCGGCGTGCTGCTGTCGATGTGCGGCGTGCTGATCATCCTGCTGCATGGCGACTTCACCACGCTGTCGAACATCGACTTCAACAAGGGCGACCTCATCTTTGTCGTCGCGCTGATCATCTTCGCGCTCTATTCGGTGCTGACCTTGAAGCGGCCGCCGATGCACGGCCTGTCGTTCCTCGCCTTCACGTTCGGCTGCGGTGCTGCCTGTCTCATTCCGCTGGAGATCTGGGAGTTGTCCGCGCGTCCCGGGATGAAGCTCGACGGGCCGAACCTCCTGACCCTCTTCTATGTCGCGGTATTCCCCTCGACGCTCGCCTATCTCTGCTTCAATCGCGGTGTCCGCCTGATCGGCGCCAACCGCGCCGCGCCGTTCTTCCATGTCGTGCCGGTGTTCGGCTCGATCATGGCAATGGCGTTTCTGGGCGAGCACCCGCAGGCGTTCCACTTCATCGGCTTCGCGCTGGTGCTGGCCGGCGTGTTCGTGGCGTCACGGAAGCAGGCGAGCTAGGCTTGGGGCCCGGTTCGATCGGCTGCGATCAAGCGTTTGTCGACGGGTTCATCCACACCATCTCCCAAACATAGCCATCGGGGTCTTCAATGTGTCGGTTGTACATGAAGCCGAGATCCTGCGCCGGATTGGGATCGGCGCGACCGCCCGCAGCCACCGCGCGCGCCAGCGTTGCATCGACGGCATCGCGGTCGTCGACCGTGAGAGCGAACATAGCCTGGCTGTGGCGCCGCGCGTCGCCGATCTCGCGGCTGGTGAATTCACGATACCGGTCGTGGGTCAGCAGCATCACGCCGATCGCGTCCGTGAACATGAGCGACGTCGAATTTGCTCCGGAGAATTGAGGATTCACCGCGCCACCCAGGGCTACGTAGAACGCTGTCGATGCGGCGAGATCGCGTACCGGCAGGTTGACCAGAATCATCTTGGACATTGCTTTTCCTTCGAAAGCGGCTGGAAGCCGCGCTATGGTCTGACATTGGGAACAGAGAGCTCTCAACACTCCTCCCTGGACTGCATTCAAATGTAGCGCGCGGCGCCCATGCAGAGCGCGGCCATGCCCAGCAGGCCGGCCGCCGCACGTTGGGCGGCGGCGATACGTGCACGGAGGTCCTCCGGCTTGCCGGTGCCGCGACGCAAGGCCGCGAGCGCACGAGGACCGATGACAGCCTGAATAGCGGCCGCGATCAGTGCACAGACAGCACCGACGGCGAGCACCTGCTCGGTCGTGCCGAAGCTGTGGGAATGAACGAGATGGCCGAGATAGCCGCCGGTCAGGATGGCAATCGTCGCCGCGCCGAGTTGTGGAAAGACCAGCTGCTCACCGGCAACTCCGCCGATGCGGGCCAGCGCAAAGCTTGATCCCGCCCAGAACACGGACGACAACACATGAAGTGACAAGGCGATCACGAGCGCAGTTTGCATGGCAAGCTCCGAACCGGCTTCTAAATTAGATATACTACATGTATAGTCAATACGTCAACAGAATGGCAAGGCGATGCCGAAGCGCAATTATGTGAGCTCCGCGCGGGCTTCCGCGGCGGCGGCGACGCGCGAGCGCATCATCGCGGCCGGCGCGCGACTCCTACGCGAGGACGCGAGCATTGCGAACTTCTCCCTCGACGTGGTCGCCAAGGCGGCCGGCGTCACGCGATTGACCGTCTACAACCAGTTCGGATCGCGGCGGGGATTGCTGGAGGCCGTGTTCGACGACATCGCGCACCAGGGCGGACTGTTCGAACTGGCCGAGGTGATGACGATGGCGGATCCGCGCGCCGCGCTCGACCGCGTCATCGAAATCTTCTGTACGTTCTGGGGGCGCGATCCCGCCATCGGCGGGCTCAACCAGGCCATCGCGACCGATCCGGAATTCGGCGAGGCGCTGATCGAGCGTAAC
>NZ_JADPJF010000070.1:253387-256175 GCF_023073295.1 Bradyrhizobium sp. 23
AGCGACGGCGCGAATTGCTGACCGCGCTGCTGTCGCGGATCGTGGGCAAGCACGCGGCAAAGCGCGCCATGCGGGACACGGTTGATTTGATCTTCGTGCTGACGAGTTATCCGACGTTTGCAGCGCTGAGCCGGCAGCGGTCGACGGAGGAGGTCTGTCGCTTGCTGCAGACGGCGTGCCACGCGGCTGTGGACGGGCTGAAGTAAGCCGGCAGCAGGCGGCGCTACTTCATCTTGAACTTGCTGTACGCTTCGCTGGTCGCAATGATGACGTGCTCGGCGCAGGCGTTGACGCGGTGCGGATCAGCCTCCGTCTCGTAGGCCTTCGAGGTCATCATGTCGATGAAAGCCGTGACGGTGGGATAATAGACCAGCGCCGCGAAATCCCAGTCGTTGCCCTGCTGCGGGCCGAGCGCGACGGCCCTGGCCTCGCCGGTCCAGAGCAGCGTGCCGCCGCGTGCCTTGATCATCGGCACTGTGACCGCACTGTAGCGCAGATAGGCGTCCCAGCCGGAACCGTCGCCGTCGCCGGAGTGCGCGTGGAAGCGCATCAGGTTCAACATCACCACCGGTGCATGCCGATCGAGCCGATCAAGGCCATCGATGTTCAACATATTAACCGCCAATGCCGCCTCCTCTGGTCATGCCTGCATTGTAGCATTGCGGTCGCATGACTTGTGTCACGACGCAAATCCGGCGCAAGCTCGTATGCAACGCCAATGACGATCGCTTCGCCCGCGCCACCGGCCTCCAATCCGGCCAGTTGGCTCAACAACCAGCCTTATCTGCTGCTCAGCCTGAGCTCGCTGTTCTGGGCCGGCAACATCGTGCTCGCGCGCCACGTCGGCGCGCATGTGCCGCCGCTGACGGTGACCACGATCCGCTGGTTCGGCGTGTTCCTGATCCTCCTGCCCTTCGCCTGGCCGCATCTGAAGCGCGACTGGCCGAATCTGCGCAAGAGCCTGCCGCTGATGCTGTTCCTGTCGCTGGTGGGCTTTGCCTTCAACAACGCGATCTCGTACTGGGCGATGCAGTACACGGAAGCGCTGAACGCGCTGCTGATCCAGTCGGCCGGACCGTTGTTCGTGGCGCTGTGGTCGCTGGTGCTGTTCGGCGTGCGGCTGACCGGTGCGCAGCTCGCCGGCATCGGGATCTCGCTTCTCGGCGTGCTGATCATCATCCTGCGCGGCGATCTCGCCGCGCTCGCGAGCATCAGCTTCAACAGGGGCGACATCATGTTCGCCTCCTCGCTGGTGGCGTTCGGGATCTACTCTGCCTTCATCCCGCGGCGGCCCAAGATCCACCAGCTCTCCTTTCTCTCCTTCACCACCTGCTGCGGCGCGACGATGCTGCTGCCGACCGCGATCTGGGAGGCCTGGAGTGGTCGCGTCCTGCAACTCGACGGGGTGACGCTAGCGACGCTGGGCTACATCCTGATCTTTCCCTCGACGCTGGCCTATCTCTTCTTCAACCGGGGCGTGGCGCTGATCGGCCCGAACCGCGCCGCGCCGTTCTTCCATCTGGTGCCGGTGTTCGGCTCGGCGATGGCGATCCTGCTGCTCGGCGAAAAGATTCAGCCCTTCCACCTGATCGGCTACCTGCTGGTGCTCGCCGGCGTCGTGATCGCCTCGCGCCAGGGTTCTGCGGTGAAGTAATTCCGCGACGCGAGACGAGGCGACAAACTCGCGCCTTCCGATTTCGACGAGGAGACGCTAGGTTCCCCGCCAACCAAAAAAGAGGGAACGACCAGACATGCTTTCAGCGTTGATCCGAAACCTGCGTGCCATCGGCACGGGCGCCCTTTGTCTCGCCGCCGCGTCCGCTGCGCAGGCCGACAATTATCCGAGCCGCAACATCACGCTGGTGCTGCCGTTCGCCGCCGGCAGCGGCACCGACACCACGACGCGGCTGATCTCGCAGCATTTGTCGCAGGCCCTCGGCGTCGGCATCGTCATCGAGAACAAGGCGGGCGCCAACGGCATGATCGCCGCCACCTATGTCGCGCGCGCCGCGCCCGACGGCTACACGCTGCTGGTGACCACCAACACCACGCATTCGGCCAATCCCTATCTGCTCAAAAGCCTGACCTACGATCCGGTCAAGGACTTCACCCCGATCGCGCGCACCGGCGACCTGCCCTTCATGCTGGTGATCCACCCGGAGGTGCCGGCCAAGACCGTCGGCGAGCTCATCGCCTACGGCAAGGCCAATCCGGGCAAGCTGAGCTACGCCTCGGGCTCGTCCTCGGCGATCGTGTCGGGGGCGACCTTTGCACACAATGCCGGGCTCGACCTCCTGCACGTGCCCTACAAGAGCTCGCCGCCGGCGCTCAACGACGTCATGGGCGGCCGCGTCTCGATGATGTTCGTGGACATCCTGACCGGCCTGCCGCATGTCCAGGGCAACGCGCTACGCGCGCTCGCCGTCACGACGAAGGACCGCTCGTCGCTGGTGCCGAACCTGCCCTCGATGCAGGAGGCCGGCGTGCCGGACTTCGACATCTCGTCGTGGCAGGGCTATTTTGGCCCCGCCGGCATGCCCAAGGAGATCGTGACGCGACTCAACGCCGAGATCCGGAAGATCGTCGAGAAGCCGGAGATCAAGGCCCAGCTCGCCACCCTCGGCATGGACGCGTTTTCGGGCACGCCCGAGCAGCTCGGCACGTTCGTGAACGAACAGCTGGTGTTGTGGGAGAAGCTGATCCGCGAGGCAGGGATCGAGAAGCAGTAGGGGCTCGCGAAAGCCGCGCGCTCGGCATTCTCCGTCATGGCCGGGCTTGTCCCGGCCAT
>NZ_JADPJF010000070.1:256322-264979 GCF_023073295.1 Bradyrhizobium sp. 23
TCGCTTTGGTGTGGCGACCTACGCCGCGCGCACCTTGGCGAGGAAGCCGTCGACTGCGCTGCGCAGCGCGCCGGACTGGCTGTCGAGCTCGCGAGCGTTGGTGAGCACGTCGCTTGCCGCCGTGCCGGTCGCTTCCGCGGCCGAGGTGACGCTGCCGATATTGGCGTTGATCTCGTTCGATCCGGCCGCGACCGACTGAATGTTGCGGGCGATCTCGCGGGTCGCCTCGCCTTGCTGCTCGATCGACGCGGAAATGCCCGCGGTGATCTCGCTCATCTCGGCGATGGTCTGAGTGATGCCGCCGATGGCGGCGACCGCATCGCTGGTCGATGTCTGCATCGCCGCGACCTGGGCGGAGATTTCCTCGGTGGCCTTGGCGGTCTGGTTGGCCAGCGCCTTGACTTCGGAAGCGACGACGGCGAAGCCGCGGCCGGATTCACCGGCACGCGCCGCTTCGATGGTGGCGTTGAGGGCGAGCAGATTGGTCTGTGCCGCGATCGAGTGGATCAGCTTGACCACCTCGCCGATCTTCTCGGCGCCGGTGGAGAGTTCCTGCACCGTGGCATTGGTGCGCTCGGCGTCGTTGACAGCGCGGCTCGCCACTTCGGTCGAGCGGGTGACCTGGCGCGAGATCTCCGCAACCGAGCTCGACAGCTCTTCGGCAGCCGCGGCAACCGTGCCGACATTGCCCGACGCTCTCTGCGAGGCCGCGCCGACCGTCGCCGCACGCGACGAGGCGTCGCCGGCGGTCGCGGTCATCGATTGCGCAGTGGCTTGCATGCCCGTCGCAGCCGAGGAGACCGAGCGGACGATACCATTGACGCTGCGTTCGAAGTCGCTGGCGATGCCCTCCATCACGCTGCGACGTTCCGCCGCTGCGCGATCCTTGGCATCGGCTTCGCTCTTCTCGATGTCGCGGATGCGGACAGCGTTGTCCTTGAAGATCTGGACGGTCGACGCCATTGCGCCGACCTCGTCACCACGGCCGACGCCCGGAATGTCGCCGTCGAGCTTGCCCTCGGCGAGATCCTTCATGCGGGCTCCGAGCAGGGCGAGCGGGCGGCTGATGCTGCGACCGATCAGCCAGGCAACGCTGCCGGCGACGATGACGATACCGAGCATGGCCAAGCCGAGCAGCCAGTAGACCGGACCCATCTTGGCGTCGATATCATCGAGATAGGCGCCGGTGCCGAGATACATGTCGAAGCCGGGGACCGCGACCGCGTAGCCGAGCTTGCGGATCGGCTTCTCCTGGCCGGGCTTCACATATTCATAATACAGCAGGATCGAACCATTGGCCTTGACCCCGTCCATCAACTCGGCAGACAGCTTGCGGCCGTTGGTCACGACATCCATGCGGTTGCTGCCGATCTGCTTCGGATCGGGCGCGAGCTGGGTGATGCCGTCATAGGACGTGCCGAACAAATAGCCCGCACCGTTGTCATACGTCATTGCATTGCCGTAGCGACGAATCTCGGCCATCGCCGCATCCTTCGTCAGCTCGCCGGCGTCGACCCGCTTCTTGAGGGCAGCGGCGTAGTTGCGCCCCATCTCCACGATCGCCTTGGCCTGATCGATGCGCGCGTTCACCATCTCCTGCTTCATCAGGTATCCGGCGAGGATCCCGGAAATGCACAGTCCGAACAAGGTGACGCCGACGAGGATGCCGAGCTTGGGGGCGATCTTCATATTGCTTAATTTCACGGGATGCTCCGGCAACACAGGGATAAGGACGCGCGAGTGAATCGATCGAAATCAAATTAACCTTTAGGGGGTGACCCCTTAGCAAGCTGTTACGGGGCGCCCCGTAGAAGCCCGGAGAAGACGTCGAACCAGTCGTATAAATCGCCTCAATGACAACCGGGAATTGTACGCGACCTCCTCGATTTCGCGTAAAAGACGCAAAGGCCCGCGCAAAGCATGGGTCACAACAAGAAACCAAATCGGGAGCAGGACATGCCGAGATACAGGGTGGTGACGCCGAAGGGCGCGAGCTTCACGGTCGCGAGCAGCGATTATTCCTACGAGCGCGAGGCGCTCGATCCGATCGACGCCGAGATCGTCGAGGCGCCGGCCGACGAGGCCGGGTTCATCGCCGCCGCGAAGACAGCGGACGCCATCTACGCCAAGGGCATCCCGATCACCAAGACCATCATCGACGCGCTGGAGAGCTGCAAGGTCATCACGCTGGGCTCGGTCGGCGTCGACAGCGTCGACATCAAGGCCGCGACCGCGCGCGGCATTCCCGTCACCAACATCCCCGACACCTTCATCGAGGAGGTCGCCGACCATGCCATGATGCTGCTGCTCGCTGGCTTCCGCCGGCTGGTCGAGCAGGACCGGATGGTGCGTAGCGGCCGCTGGGCCGAGGGCCGGCCGGCGTTGTCGAAGATACCGCGGCTGATGGGCCAGACGCTCGGCTTCATCTCGTTCGGCCGCGTGGCGCGTGCGGTTGCGAAACGCGCAGCTCCCTTCGGCCTGCGGATGATGGCCTACGATCCCTTCATCCAGGAAACGCTGATGTCCGACCACGGCGTGATTCCGGCGACGCTGAACGAGGTGTTGTCGCAATCCGACTTCGTCTCGATGCACGCCCCCGCCCGGCCCGAGGTGCATCACATGCTCACCGAGAAGCACTTCCGGCAGATGAAGAAGGGGTCCGTCTTCATCAACACGGGTCGCGGCGCCACCGTGGACGAGGAAAGCCTGATCAAGGCGCTTCAGGAGGGCTGGATCGCCCATGCCGCCCTCGACGTGCTGGAGAAGGAGCCGCCCTCGCACAACAATCCGCTGCTCGGCATGGACAACGTCACCCTGACCGCCCACGTCGCCTCCGCCTCGGCACGGTTTGACGAGGCGCGCAAGCGCCGGGTGGGCTACGAATTGTCACTGGTGCTTCAGGGCATGTGGCCGGTAAGCTGCGTCAATCCGTCGGTGCTGCAAGACACCGCGCTCCGCCGCTGGCAGCCTGTCAGCATGGACCGCGGCCCGAACAGCTAGACGGGACGGCCGCGAAGGCGCGCCGGCAACCGGAAAGACCCTTCACCGGCGATCAACGCCGGGAAGGGAAACATATAGGGAGGAACCGATGAGGAACGACATCACGCGTCGTGATGCCTTGGCGCTGGGCCTGTCCGCTGCGGCAATCGCGGCAACCGGTGCTCCGGCAAATGCGCAATCCGCGATCAAGGCCGCGGACGTCCCCACACCGAAACTGCCGATCGAGAAAGGCGCATCCCTGCGCATGCTGCGACCGGTACGTTTCGTCCAGGCCGACGAGGACGTGTTCCGCGCCAATGCGGCCAAATTCACCAAGGAGACCGGGGTCGAGGTCAAGGTCGACTTCGTCGGCTGGGAGGACATCAACCAGCAGACCGCGGTGACCGCGAATTCCGGTGCCGGCCCCGATATTATCATCGGCTTCTCCGATGCGCCGCACATCTATATCGACAAGCTGATCGAGCTGACCGACGTCGCCGACTATGTCGGCAAGCGGTACGGCGGCTGGCTGCCGCTGGCGCAGCGCTACGGCAAGAAGAACAAGAGCGACGCCTGGATCGGACTGCCGTTCGGCGCGACCGCGGGTCCGCTGATCTACCGCAAGTCGATCCTGCGATCGGTCGGCTTCGACAAGGTGCCGGAAGACCATGCCGGAATCCTCGATCTCTGCCAGAAGCTTCAGAAGGCCGGCAAGCCGGCCGGCTTGGCGCTCGGCAACGCCAAGGGCGACGGCAACGGTTTTGCGAACTGGGCGCTGTGGTCGCACAACGCGGCGCTGCTCGACGAAGAGGGGAACGTCGTCATCAACAGCAAGGAGACGATCGCCGCACTGAACTGGGTCAAACAGCTCTATCCGACCTTCATCGCCGGCACGACGTCATGGAACGACGTCAGCAACAACCGCGCCTACGCCGCGCAGGAGATCTCGCTGACCGCCAACGGCGTCTCGCTGTATTTTTCACTGAAGAACGATCCGGCGACCAAGGCGATCGCCGACGACAGCGAACATCAACTGCTGCCGAAGGGTGTCGCCAAGGTCTCGCCGATGGCGGGCCTGACGCTAAACGCCATGCTGTTCAAGCACAGCCAGTACCCCAACGCCGCAAAGGCCTTCCTGCAATACATGCTGGAAAAGGACCAGTACGAGCCGTGGCTCAACGCCAATTCCGGCTACTGGGCCCAGCCGCTCGCGGCTTACGCGGAGGCCAAGGTCTGGAGCGAAGATCCCAAGATCAAGATCTTCAAGGACACCATGAACACCATCTACTATGACGGCTATGCTGGCCCGATCTCGACCGCGACCGGTGCCGTCAGCGCCGACTACGTGCTGATTCAGATGTTCGCATCCGTCGCGACCGGCGCTGCCACGCCGGAAGCCGCAGCCGCGGAAGCCGAGCAGCGCTGCAAGCGGTACTTCCGGCGGCAGAAGTAGCGCTGGCCAAAAGCGCGTCATCGCGAGCGAAGCGAAGCAATCCAGCCTGTCTTCCCAGTTACAGCCTGGATTGCTTCGTCGCCCCAGTGCAAAATTGCTTCGCAATTTTGTTACGGGCTCCTCGCAGTGACGGGCCTGGTGACTTTCAGAGACGGGACAACAAACCGATGTCCGTGACCACACTCTCTTCTCCTGCCCTCGTGCACCGGCAACCCTCCTGGCTGGTGCGCCTGTTCGACTACAAGCCGTTCCTGATCGTGATGTGCCTCGCACCTGCGATCGGGCTGCTCACGGTGTTCCTGACCTATCCGCTCGGCCTCGGCATCTGGCTCGCCTTCACCGACACGACGATCGGCAGAAAAGGCGTCTTCGTCGGCTTCGAGAATTTCCAGTATCTGCTCACCGATTCCCTGTGGTGGAACGCGGTGTTCTACAGCGTGGTCTACACGGGGATCGCGACCTTTGGAAAGTTCGCGCTCGGCTTCTGGCTCGCACTGCTGCTCAACAACCATTTTCCGTTCAAGAGCCTGTTGCGTGCGATCATCCTGATGCCCTGGATCGTGCCGACGGTGCTCTCGGCGCTGGCGTTCTGGTGGATCTACGATCCGCAGTTCTCGATCATCTCCTACCTTCTGGTCGACGTGCTGCACTGGCGCACCACCAATATCGACTTCCTCGGCTCGCCCTGGCCGGCGCGCTTCTCGCTGATCGCCGCCAATATCTGGCGCGGCATTCCCTTCGTCGCGATCTCGCTGCTGGCGGGCCTGCAGACCATTTCGCCCTCGCTCTACGAAGCCGCGATGCTCGATGGCGCCAGCGCCTGGCAGCGGTTCCGCTACATCACCTTCCCGATGATGATGCCGATCCTCGCGATCGTCATGACCTTCTCGATCATCTTCACCTTCACCGATTTCCAGCTGGTCTACGCCATCACCCGGGGCGGCCCCGGCAACTCAACCCATTTGCTGGCAACGCTGGCCTTCCAGCGCGGCATTGCGGGCGGCGAGCTCGGCGAGGGCGCGGCGATTGCGGTGTCGATGATCCCGTTCCTCGTGTTCGCAACGCTGTTCTCTTATTTCGGCCTGGCGCGCCGCAAATGGCAGCAGGGAGAGAGCAATGACTGATACCGCCGCCGAGCCGGCCGCCGTCGCCACCACGCCGCCGGACACCATGGCCTGGGATTCCGGGCTGCGGCGGCTGATGATGATCTATCTGCCGCTCGGCTGCTTCGTGCTGATCCTCCTATTTCCGTTCTACTGGATGACGATCACGTCTTTCAAGCCGAACGCAGAGCTGATGAACTACAAGGAGCACAACCCTTTCTGGATCTCCTCGCCGACGCTGGCCCACATCAAGCACCTGTTGTTCGACACCGCCTATCCGCGCTGGCTGTGGACGACGATGCTGGTCGCGGTCGGGGCGACTACGCTGTCGCTGATCGCGAGCACGCTGGCCGCCTATGCGATCGAGCGCCTGCGCTTCCGCGGCAGTCCCTATGTCGGCCTCGGCATTTACATGGCCTATCTCGTGCCGCCGTCGATCCTGTTCATTCCGCTCGCGACCGTGGTCGTGCAGTTCGGCCTGTTCGACAGCCCGCTTGCGTTGATCCTGGTCTACCCGACCTTCCTGGTGCCGTTCTGCACCTGGCTCCTGATCGGCTATTTCAAGTCGATCCCCTACGAGCTCGAGGAATGCGCGCTGGTGGACGGTGCCACCAGGCTCCAGATCCTGCGGCGGATCACGCTGCCGCTGGCGGTGCCCGGCCTGATCTCGGCCGGCATCTTCTCCTTCACGCTGTCCTGGAACGAGTTCATCTACGCGCTCGCCTTTATCCAGAGCGGCGCCAACAAGACGGTGCCGGTCGCGATCCTGACCGAGCTCGTCACCGGCGACGTCTATCAGTGGGGCGCGCTGATGGCGGGCTCGCTGCTCGGCTCGCTGCCGGTTGCGATCTTCTACTCGCTGTTCGTCGATTACTACGTGTCGTCGCTGACGGGCGCGGTCAAGGAGTAGCTGTCGGCTGCGGCGTTTGGCCCGGTTTCACAAAACTGCAATGCGCGGTCCGCATAAGACGGCCTCCGTTAACAGGAGACGCACATGCGCGCGACTTTGCTTAGTACCGTCGCAACGATCATTCTGACCGCGAGCTCCGCGCTGGCGCAGAGCGAAGGCGAATTCCCCGCCAAGCTCGCCGGCCACGTCGTGATGCCGGCCGCCACGTTCATCGACGCGCCGGCTGATGCTCCCGCCGATCTCAAGACATCCGGTAAATACACCACCGGGAAGCGGGTCGACGCGCTCGGCACGGTGATGGGCAAGTCCTATGAGCGGGCCACCGGCGTGTCGCTGCCGTTCAAGGGCCAGCCGCTGCAGGGCCATTCCGGTATCAAGTCGATGGGGGACGGCACTTTCTGGGTCATCACCGACAACGGCATGGGCGCGCGCGCCAATTCGCCAGATTCGATGCTGTACCTCAACCGCTACAGGATGGATTGGGCCGGCGGCAAGATCGAGCGGCTGGAGACCGTGTTCCTGCACGATCCCGACAGACGCGTGCCGTTCCGCATCGTGCATGAAGACACCGAGAGGCGTTACCTCACCGGCTCCGACTTCGACACCGAAGGTTTCCAGATTATCGGCGACACCTTCTGGATCGGCGACGAGTTCGGCCCCTACATCCTGAAGGCCGACAAGACCGGCAAGATTCTGGCCGTATTCGAGACGGTCGCCGACGGTAAGCCCGTGCGATCGCCGGATCATTGGGCGGTGGCGACCCCGGGCGCGCCGGGTGCGACCTACACCAACGTCAACCTCCGACGCTCCAAGGGTTACGAGGGCTTCGCCGCCTCGAAAGGCGGCAAGTTTCTCTACGGCCTGCTCGAGGGGCCGCTCTGGGATGCCGAGAAAAAGGACTGGGAGAAGGTCGACGGCAAGGAAGCCTCGCGCATCCTCGAATTCGACGTCGCCGCGGAAAAATTCACCGGCCGCTACTGGCAGTATGTGTTCGAGCAGAACGGCAATGCCATCGGCGACTTCAACATGATCGACCCGAGCGCCGGCCTGATCATCGAGCGCGACAACGGCGAAGGCACGCCCGAAAAGGCCTGCCCGCAAGGCACCCGCGGCGAGAACTGCTTCCCCGACGTGGCCAAGTTCAAGCGCGTCTACAAGATCGAGCTCACCGACGCCAATGTCGGCAAGCCCGTGCGCAAGATCGGCTACATCGACCTCCTGAAGATCAGGGATCCCGACAAGAAGGCGAAGAAGCCGCTCAATGACGGCGTCTACACGTTCCCGTTCTTCACCATCGAGAACGTCGATCGTGTCGACGAAACCCACATCATCGTCGGCAATGACAACAATCTGCCGTTCTCGTCCAGCCGCGATCCCAACAAGGCCGACGACGACGAGTTCATGCTGCTCGATGTCGCGGACTTCCTGAAGGCGAAGTAAGCCAGCGCTCTCTCAACGCGGGTCATCGCCCGGCTCGACCGGGCGATCCAGTACGCCGCGGCGCCAGCGATCAAATCGTGAGGCCGCGGCGTACTAGATGCCCCGCCCTCGTGCGTAACTGCGCACTAGGCGGGACATGACGGACAGTGAGCGAGCACGAGGTAAAGACAACTCGCACCTCGGCGCCGCACATCAACCCGCCGGCACGATCACCATGCTCTTGTCCTTCGGCCAGCGAATGCGCCAGACGAAGTTGATGTCCTTGACCTCGCCGGGCTTGGCGTCGAACGACCATTCCAGCACGCCGCGCCGGTCGCGAATGTTGCTTGCGGTCGGCGGCGTGGTCGCAGGCAGCATCTCGACGAGGATGTCCTCGTTCTCGCTGACCGGCAATTGATCCTCAATCGCGACCTTGATCGGGAAGTCGTGACCATTGCGGATCGTCGTCTTGAACGATCGCTCGTCGGTCTTCGACGTCGTGACCAGGAGACCGGCCGAACCTTCGTTGCGCTTGAGCACCGCGCGCTCGATCCTGACCTTGTCGTCGGCGCCGAAGCCGAGCCGCACGATATCGTCCTTGGCCGAAGCCGAGAGTTTGCCGCGGCCGACGAAAGTCCCGTCGCGATAGATTGCGACCTTGCCCGGCAACAGGCTCGTGTCGTCGGTCTGCTTGAAGCTCGCTTCGAGGAAGGCGGTGGGGTCCATCACCGGTGCCGCGCGCACCATGAGATCGGCGGGCACGGTCATCGAGGCGATGCGCAGGCTCTTGGCG
>NZ_JADPJF010000070.1:265051-271331 GCF_023073295.1 Bradyrhizobium sp. 23
CGGCGGCCCCGAGGCTGACGCGGCCGGGAATTTTGTAGGTGGCCTGGAAGTCACCGATCTCGGCGACCGCCTGCTGCTCTTCGGCGCGTTCGCGGATATCGTCCGCCGCCTTGGCCGCGGAAGTTTCCATCTTGCGCTGCTGCATGGGCGCCGCCGCAGGCATTGCCGAATCCGAAACTGAGCCCAGCGCCCGCGGCTTCGGCACTTGCGGATACTGCGCGACCAGCGAATTCAGCTCCGGCGCGCTGCCGCCGCGGCCGATGCGGACCGTGGAGACGCCGAGCGCGACGTTCGACCAGTCCTCGCCGGTCGCCTGCGTGACCTCGGCGCGGCGGACAAGCTCGAGCTGCGGTTTGCGGTCCTTCGCGCCGGTATCGAGCCGGGCGTCGTAGAGCGGCAGCCAGCGCGCATTACGCACATTGTAGGTGACCCGCAACGTCGCCTTGGTTGCTGCCGGCGCCGCGATGTCCATGCGGACTTCGAGCTTGCTCGGCGGCTTGGCCTTGCGCTCGACTTCGAGCTGGGCGATCTGCCGATCGATCTCGCGCATCTTGCGCGTGGCGTCGCGAACGGCGGTATCGGCGCTCGCAATTTCGTCGCCAACGGCGGCAAAGGCCGTGCGCCATTCGGCAATCGGCCGCGCCTCGCCCTTGTCGCCGATGCCCGCGGGAGAGGCTTCCGCAAAGTGCTCCGCGAATTTGCGCCGCGCAATGGCCGAGTCGATCGCGCCTTGCAGGTCGGCGCGCTGGTCGTTCAGCGCCTCGATGCGCTTGTCCAGCACCGGCAGATTGACCGGCGCCGCACGCGGCGTTCGCGCATCGATCGTACCGATGGTGAGCTTCGCTCCCCCCTCACCCTCCACCCGGATCGAGGAGGTGTCGAGACCAAGCGGGAAGTCCTTGGCAATGAGCGTCGAGTCACCAGACGGCAGGTCCACCGCGATGACGCGGGTGACGGTCGCGCCATCGGGGTAAACCGTAACGGTATCGATCGCCGATGTGGCGTCCAATTCGGCGGCCCATGACCACGACGCGAATGCCGTGGTCACCAGAACCAGGCTCGTCGTTGCCAAACATTTTGCGGTGATGCGCATCAAGTCCCTCCTCCAAGTCATCGCCGCCGCCAGGCGGACGCGCGATCCAATGCCTCGCCAACACGGTTGGACGCGGCAGGGGAGGAACTGGTTCGATTGGGGTTTCCGTGGGGCGCCGCCGCGGCGGCAGCAAGGCCCGCGACGGAGCGCTTAATCCTGAGGGGTAGAACCCTGCGCGAAGATGCGGCGAAGCAGGTCCGTCACGTTCTTCGCACCGGCCTTCCTCAGAATGCCGGCGCGATAGCCCTCGACCGTGCGCGCGCTCAGATGCATGCGCCGGGCGATCTCCTTGTTGGTCAGGCCCGCGGCGAGATGCTCGAGCACGTCGCCTTCGCGCGCGGACAGGGGTTCGCAGCCGGGCAACCACCGCTGCCGGTTGGAGCCCGGCTGCGCGAACTCGTCGATGGCGGCATCGATCCGGTCGACGATGTCGCGGGTGCGGAACGGCTTCTCGATGAAGTCGGCCGCGCCGCTCCTGATGGCATCCACCGCCATGGCGATGCTGCCGTTTGTCGCGGTCACCAGCACCGGCGCCATGCAGTTTTCCTCGCGCAGGCGCTTGAGCACGTCGAGACCGGAGCGATCGGGCGGCATCTCCAGCAGCACGCAGGCCGGCATCCGCGCCTTGGCCTCCGAGAGCAGAGACGCGCCGTCGGCGAAGCAGATCACGTTGTATGCGCTTTGTTGAAGCGCGGTGGACAATTGTTCGCGGGAGGCGGCATCGGTGTCGATGACGAATACCTCACCCTTGGAAAGCATGTTCCCCGGCATAATTCCGATCCAGCAATGTCTTGGGTCAAATGGTCCGAGACGGCAGCGGGGCCTCGTCGCGCCGCGCCGTCATATGCACGGCATTCACGCCCGTGCTTCGGTTTTACTTATGTATGTTCCACCCGGTTCCCGGATTTGACGGATCGGGACAGAAACTTTACATTTCGGGACATCTGCGGGATGTCCGGCAGGAACGGGTCGCATGACCGACCTCATTCGCAGCGCGGGCTTGAGCTATTACCCGGAGGTCGCCCGGTCGGTCGGGCTCGACCCCAAACACATGATGCGCAAGGTCAGGCTGCCGCTGGCCTGCCTCGACAAGCCCGACACGCCCATTGCCGTCACCGGTCTCCGCCGTCTGCTCGAATTGTCGGCCGAGGCGTCCGGCGCCGAAGATTTCGGCTTGCGGCTTGCTGAACGCGGCGGGCTGACCAATTTCGGCGCGGTCGGCCTGATCGTGCGCGAACAGGCGACCGTTGGTGAAGCCATCGAAGCCTTCTCGCGCTTCATCCCGATCCATCACGACGGCATGAAGCTGGACGTCACCCGCAACAAGCAGACCGTGACCGTCACGCAGCACCTGCGCGGCCGGCAGCCGACCGCGCCGCGCCAGTCGATCGACATGGCGCTCGGCAGCGTCCACCGCATCATCCAGTCGCTGTTCGGCAGCGATTGGCGGCCGCAGGAAGTTCACCTGCATTACCACCGCCGCTCGACCGCAAACGCTACCGCGAGTTCTACGGCTGCCGTGTGACCTTCAATGCGGAGGCCGATTCGATCCTGTTGTCGGCACACGACATGGAGCGCCGGATCCCGAGCGCGCATCCGCTGATCGCGAGCTATCTGCGCAAGCGGATCGAGGCGATCGAGACGCGGCCGGCAAGCTGGGAGGAGAAGGTCGACGAGGTCGTGCGTCTCCTGCTCGCCGGCGGCGACTGCACGGTCGAGCGCGTCGCCGAACACCTCGCCTGCACCCGGCGTACCATCCACCGCCACCTCGCCGAAGCCGGCACCAGCTTCTCGGCCATTCTCGACGCGCAGCGCGCCGATCTCGTGGTCCAGCTCATCGACGACCCCGGCCGGCCGCTGGCCGACATCGCCGTGCAGCTCGGCTTCTCCGCACAGAGCGCCATGGCCCGCTGGTTTCGCGGCCATTTCGGCTGCACCATCACCGCATGGCGCAAAGGCGCCCGGCCATTGGCGGCAACGGCGGCTTGATTTTCAAGACCGATCACATCACCCGCGCAAACATGCGAAAGCCCGGCGCACCGATGATCGCCTCGAAGGCGGGATCGCGCTTCTCCTCGGCAAGGACAAAGCCGGCCTTGGTATAAGCGCGCTCGGCGGGCTCGTTGCCGATCAGGAACGATATTGTCGCCCGTGCACATCCAGCCGCTCGCCCCTTCTCCAGCGCATGCGCGATCAGTGACTGCACCAGGCCGCGGCCGCGATAGGCGGGATCGGTCGCGACATGCTCGATCATCCAATCGCCTTCGCCGCCCTGAACCCAGCAGGCGCGGGTGTAGCCGCCGCGTTGACGGATGGCCTCCAGCTCTGCCGCGGCGATTCCGGACGCGGCTGCGACTTCCTCGATCGCACGCCAAGCCGCTGGTCCCGTGCCGGCCGCCGGTAGCGCACACAAGGCGGCAGCAGGCTTGCCATCGATCTCGGCGACCAGAAATTGCGAGACGTGCCACATCGACACCGCGCGAGCGGCTGCGACGTGCGCGATGAAATCGCGGCACTGTGTTTCAGGCCAACCGAGCGCAACGTCGAACCAGCCGCGCGGCCGGTAGCCGCGCTGCGATGACAGGATGGTTTGTGCGATGAAATCGGCGTCTTCGGGACGCGCAGACCGTATCGTCATGCGCGCCCCCTTCGCGAAAACCTTACGTGTTCTTCAGTGCGACGCGAAATTCGGCCTCGGTCTTGGCCTTGACCTCGTCGAGCGAGACGCCGTCGGCGAGCTCGATCAGCGCCATGCCGCCGCTGCCGTGCTTGTCGATGGTGAAGACGGCCAGGTCAGTCACGACCATGTCGACCACGCGCTCGCCGGTCAGCGGCAAATTGCACTGCTTCAGGAGCTTTGGACCGTCCTTGGCCGAATGCTCCATCACCACGACCACGCGCTTGACGCCGGCGACGAGATCCATCGCGCCGCCCATGCCCTTGACCATCTTGCCGGGGATCATCCAGTTGGCGAGATCGCCGTTCTGGGCCACCTGCATGGCGCCGAGGATCGACAGATCCATGTGGCCGCCACGGATCATGCCGAAGGAATCCGCGCTCGAGAAATACGAAGTCGACGGCAGTTCGCTCACGGTCTGCTTGCCGGCGTTGATGAGATCGGCGTCCTCTTCGCCCTCGTACGGGAACGGGCCCATGCCGAGCATGCCGTTCTCGCTCTGAAGGCTGACGTCCATGCCGTCCGGGATGTAGTTCGAGACCAGCGTCGGAATGCCGATGCCGAGATTGACGTAATAGCCGTCACGCAGTTCCTTCGCGGCGCGCGCAGCCATCTGTTCACGGGTCCAGGCCATCTTAGTCTCCTGATCTCAAGCTGCCGTGCGCGGGCGGGTGTTGCGGAATTCGATGCGCTTCTTGGCCGTTCCGACCTCGACGATGCGCTTGACGAAAAGACCGGGCGTGTGGATGTGGTCGGGATTGAGTTCACCGGCCGGAACCAGATGCTCGACCTCGGCCACCGTGACCCTGGCGGCGGTCGCCATCATCGGGTTAAAGTTGCGCGCGGTCTTGCGATAGATGAGGTTACCTGCGGTGTCGCCCTTCCAGGCGTGGACGATGGCGAGGTCGGCGAACAGGCCGCGCTCCATCAGGTATTTCTGTCCGTCGAATTCTTTCACTTCCTTGCCTTCGGCGATCAGCGTGCCGACGCCGGTCTTGGTGTAGAAGGCCGGAATGCCGGCGCCGCCCGCGCGGATGCGCTCGGCCAGCGTGCCCTGCGGATTGAATTCGAGTTCCAGCTCGCCGGCGAGGAATTGCTGGGCGAACAGCTTGTTCTCCCCGACATAGGACGAGATCATCTTCTTGATCTGGCGGGTTTCGAGCAGGCGGCTGAGGCCAATGCCGTCGACGCCGGCATTGTTTGAGACCACCGTCAGGTCCTTGACGCCGGAGTCGCGGATCGCGTCCGACAGCGTCTCGGCGATGCCGCAGAGGCCGAAGCCGCCCGACATAATCATCATGCCGTCTTTCAGAACGCCCTCGAGAGCCGACTTGGCGTCGGGATAGACCTTGTTCATGCAAATTACCTTCGAGTGAACCTTCGGCTTGCAGGCGTCGCGCCTTAGTGGCGGCGATTATTAGGCGAAATCGTCCGAAGCCGTCAATGATACGGGGTTCTCCGCTCCGCCCCCGGGTGATAGAAGCTGCCCAAGCCGTGGGCGCAACCGTTCCCGCGGCCTTGAAAGCGACAAGAAAACCCATCAAGTTGCGGCACTTAACACAATAGGTCTTGGGCGTGGGGCGCGCAGGTTTCCCAGCCCGCCTTCTGGCTCCAGCGACCAACTCGATCAGGACATGCCATTGACCATGGCCCAAGGAATGAAGCGCCTCGGGACGCCGATCGCGGCGCTGCTCGGCGTGGCGCTGATCGCCCTGATCGCGACCTCATGGCTCATCAACCGCGACGCACTGCGCAAGGCCGTGGAAACGCAGATCCGCGACGTCACCGGACTCGAGGTCAACGTCGCAGGCGCGATCGACATTTCGGTGCTGCCGGCAAGCTACATCTCCTTCCATGACGTCGGGCTGAAGGGCGGCGGCACCAGCGATCCCGCGCTCCATGTCGACGTTCTCACCGCGAACCTGCGGCTGCTGCCGCTGCTGCTGCAACGGTTCGAGATCGCCGACCTGACGCTGCTGCGGCCGCGCATCCATGTCAGCCTGAAGCCGGACGGTGAAAGCAACTGGACACCGTTCATCCAGACCATCGCGCGCACCATGAAGCCTGGCGCCGAGAATCAAGTGTCGTTCTCCGAGATCCGGATCCAGGACGGCGTGCTCAATTACGAGGACGCCGCCACGCACGGCACCGAGAAGCTCGAGGACATCGACCTGTCGCTGGCCTGGCCCTCGATCTCGCGCTCCTTCGCTGCGACCGGACAATTCGACTGGCGGGGCGAACGGGTCGACGGCTCGATCAGCTTTTCCGATTTCGTCGCCGCCCTCTCCGGCGAGCGCTCGGGGTTGAAGGCGCGGATCGCGAGCGCACCGCTCAAGCTCGCCTTCGACGGCAGCGTCGCCAATCGCACCAGCCCGATGATGGAGGGTACGCTCACCATCGACAGCCCGTCCTTGCGCAACGCGCTGCGCTGGACCGGCCAGCCGCAGCCCGCCAGCGGCGGCTTCGGCCGTTTCGCGCTGAAGGCGCGGGCCAATGTCGTCGGCGCGTCG
>NZ_JADPJF010000070.1:271412-308941 GCF_023073295.1 Bradyrhizobium sp. 23
CGCTCACCAACGTCAATGTCGAGCTCGACGGCAACACCGCCGAGGGCGTGATGACCTACGCCAATAACGGCCGGCAGACGCTGCAGGCGACGCTCGCAGCCGACGCGCTCGACTTCACCCCCTATATCTCGACTTTCCGCCTGCTCGCGAGCGGCGCGCGCGACTGGAACAGGCAGCTGTTCGATCTCAACGCCTTGTCGACCACCGACCTCGACATGCGCCTGTCGGCGGCCAAGCTGACGGTCGGGACGTCGAAACTCGGCCGCACCGCGATCGGCGCGAATCTCCGCAACGGCACGCTGGCGCTCTCGGTCGGCGAGGCCCAGGTCTATGGCGGCATCGCCAAGGGCTCGTTCGGCATCGCGCGCTCCGACACCGTCGCCGACATCAAGGCGCAATTCCAGTTCACCGACGTCGACCTTCAGGCCTGCGCCTCCGAGCTGTTCGGCATCAACAAGCTGTCCGGGCGCGGCAACATCAACGTCTCGCTCCTCGCGTCCGGCTCGAGCCCGTTCGGCCTCGTGCAGTCGCTCGACGGCAGCGCCACAGTGACCGGGCATGACGGCGCGATCGCGGGCTTCAATGCCGAGCAGCTCCTGAAGCGGCTCGAGCGGCGGCCGCTGTCCGGCGGCGGCAATTTCCGCAACGGCTCTACCCCTTACGACAATCTCACCATCGCGGTGAAGTTCTCCGACGGCGTCGCCACCGCCGAGGACATCCGCGTCGAAGGACCGGCGGCGAAGATCACCATGACCGGTACCGCCTCGGTGCCGACGCGCGAATACGACATGAAGGGCGTGGCCAGCCTCAACAGCGCGTCGGGGTTCGAATTGCCCTTCGTGGTGCAGGGCCCCTGGGACGACCCCCTCGTCTTCCCCGATCCGGAAAGCCTGATCCGCCGTTCGCCGGCCTCTGCGCCCCTGCTCGACATGCTGAAAGACCGCAAGCCGGGCGACGCGGTGCGCTCCGCGATTGAGCGCATCACCGGCACCGGAAAACGTCCCGCACCGGCCGAAGCGCCGACGGCGGAGAACGCCAAGGAAGGCGCGAAGTCCAATTAAGGACGGCGATCAAGCGGCGCCAGCAGATCGGCGCGAATTGATCAGGGCGAATTGATGCGGCGATTGGATCGATGCGCACATTAAGCATCTCCTCTCGCCCGACACCCCACGACCTATGTCTGACAAGAAGCCGCTAGATCGGATAGCGGCCATGCGCTAGTGTTTTATACGACCGGTTAAAAACACCGGCCGTTTGAGGGAGAAAAACGTGAAATCCAAGGTTATTGGCGCAGTATCACTGGCGGTCGCTGCGGCCGGGCTGTTTGCAGCCGCTGCACCCGCATTTGCGCAGCAGAAGACGATTACGGTCTGGTGGGGCAAGGGCTTCTACCGCTCCGAAGACGACGCGCTGCTCGAGACAATCAAGAAGTTCGAAGCCAAGACCGGCATCAAGGTCGAATTGTCGCAGTACGCGATCCAGGACATGATTCCGAAGACGGTCGCCGCACTCGATTCAGGCACCGTGCCCGATGTTGCCTATTCCGACACCTACGACGTGCAGGTCCAGGGCAAGTGGGCCTACGAAGGCAGGCTCGAGGACCTCTCAGACATCATGGAGCCGATCAAGGATCGGTTCGTGCAGAACACGCTGGATGCGTCGATCCTCTATAACGACGTCACCAAGAAGAAGGCCTATTACGGCTTCCCGCTGAAGCAGCAGAGCATGCATGTCGAGATCTGGAACGACATGCTTGAGAAGGCCGGCTTCAAGCTCGCCGACATCCCGACCGACTGGGAAGGCTACTGGACGTTCTGGTGCGACAAGGTGCAACCGGGGATCCGCAAGGCGACCGGCCAGCGCGTCTACGGCGTCGGCCAGCCGATGGGCGTGGAATCCACCGACGCTTTCCAGTCGTTCTACACCTTCATGGATGCCTATCACGTCAAGCTGGTCGACGACGACGGCAAGCTTACGGTCGACGATCCCAAGGTCCGGGAGAACCTGATCAAGGCGATGAAGGACTACACCGACACCTACATCAAGGGCTGCACCCCGCCGTCCTCGACGACCTGGAAGGATCCCGACAACAACGTCGCGTTCCACAACAAGACCATCGTGATGACCCACAACTTCACGATCTCGATCGCGGCGAAGTGGTTCGAGGATTCCCAGAACCAGACGCTCACGCCCGAGCAGCGCGAAGCCGGCAAGAAGGCCTATGGCGAGGACATCATCACCGCGTCCTTCCCGAAGGCTCCGGACGGTTCGACGATCCGCTACCGCTCGGACGTCAAGACCGGGCTGGTCTTCTCCGTGGCCAAGAACAAGGCCGAGGCCAAGCAGTTCATCGCCTTCCTGCTCCAGGAAGAGAACGTCCGCCCCTATATCGAGGGTGCGCTCGGCCGCTGGTTCCCGGTGACGAAGGAAAGCCAAGAGAGCCCGTTCTGGCAGGCTGACCGGCATCGCAAGGCGGTCTACTCGCAGTTCAAGGGCGGCACCGCCGCGTTCGACTTCACCAAGAACTGGAAGTTCACCATCCTGAACAACGAGAACGTCTGGGCCAAGGCGATGAACCGCGTGGTCAGCGAGAAGGTGCCGGTGGACAAGGCGGTCGACGAGCTGATCGCCCGCATCAAGGCGGTCGCGGGCTGATCTCGGACTGCAATAAGGTATATGCTAATACCGGTCGCGGCTCTCCGCGACCGGTTGCTTTCGGTGGGTATGCGATATGGCGATCACACTTTCCGGCTCAGACACAATTCCGGCCCCTCCCCTGTCGGCGCGCCTGACCACGCAGCAGGTCTGGGGCATCTTGCTGCTTGTGCCCTATCTACTCGTCTTCCTGGCCTTCGTCGTCTATCCCGTCGGCTACGGCCTGTGGCTGGCGCGCAGTCCGGCGAACTATGTCGCGCTGTACAACGACCCGATCTTCGCGCGCGCCGCGGTCAACACGCTGATCTTCCTGGTCATCGGCATCAACGTGAAGATGCTGATCGCGCTGTTCCTGTCCGGCTTCTTCGCCCAGCAGCGCCCCTGGATCAAATGGCTGTCGGTGATCTTCATCCTGCCCTGGGCGGTGCCGTCGATCCCGACCATCCTGTCGGTCCGCTTCATGCTCAATCCCGAATGGGGCATGGTCAACCATTTCATCTTCTCTCTCACCGGCGATGACGGGCCGAACTGGCTGAACGATCCGACGGTCGCGCTGACCATGGCGATCGCCGTGCATATCTGGAAGTCGCTGCCGTTCTGGACGCTGATCCTGCTGACCGGGCGGCTCGCGATCCCGCAGGATCTGTACGAGGCGTCCGAGGTCGACGGCGCCAGTCCGTGGCAGAAATTCCGCTTCATCACCTGGCCGTCGATGCAGATGCTCTACGTCACCTGCACGCTGCTCTCGATGATCTGGACGCTCGGCGACTTCAACAGCGTCTATCTGCTCACTGGCGGCGGGCCGGCCGACCTCACGCACGTGCTGTCGACACTCGGCATCCGCTATCTCCGGCTCGACCAGCTCTCGCTTGCGATGGCCTCTATCGTCTGCGCGATACCGCTCGTGCTGCCGCTGATATACTTCATGATGAAACGGTTGTCGCGATGAAGCTTCCCACCCTCCGCGAAGTTGGCACCGAAGCCAAGCTCCTGCTGATCGGCATCCCGGTCTTCATCTGGACCATGATTCCGATCTACCACATGTTCCTGTTCGCGATCTCGCCCAAGGAGGACGCGTTCTCGGGCAAGCTGTGGCCGGATCATCCGACGCTGCACAACTTTCACATCGTGTTCTACCAGGAGCACTATTTCCTGCGAGACTTCTGGATCCAGTTCTGGAACTCGACGGTGATCGCGCTGGCCGCAGGCGCGCTGACCTTGTTCGTCGCGACCGCCGCCGCATTCTCGATCTCGCGGCTTAAGGCGCCGGGCGGCCGCTGGGTGATGAATCTCGCGCTGTTCACCTACTTCATCCCGGCGGCGTTCCTCGCCGTGCCGATGTACCGCACCATGGGCAACTACGGCCTGCTCAACAATCACTGGTCGCTGATCCTGGCGATGGTGACAATCGCTTCGCCTTACGCGATCTGGGTGCTGAAGCAGGCGTCCGACAAGCTGCCGGTCGAGCTCGACGAGGCCGCCGTGATGGACGGCGCGACCACGCTGCAGCTGTTCCGCCTGGTCTATGTGCCGCTGATGATGCCCTCGCTGGTCGCGATCGGCACCTATGCCGTGCTGCTGGCCTGGAACGAATATCTCTACGCGTTCCTGCTCTTGTCCAAGGACACCGATATCACGCTGCCGGTCGCGCTCGGCAACTTCCTCGCCGCCGACGACTCGCCGTGGGAGCTGTTGATGACCACCGGCTTCATCTACGCGCTGCCGCCGGCCGCGGTCTATTACGCCTTCAAGCGCTACATGGTGGGCGGGCTCACGGCCGGTGCGGTGAAGTCCTGAGATCCACGGCGCGCTTTCTTTGGTAGGCAACCAGCAGCGCGATCATCGAGCCGATGAAATAGCCCGCGGTCGCGCCCGAAATCGCGCGGCCGACGACGAGTGCGAGTGCACGGTCGCTCGCATCGACCGCCGAGATCACGCCGACCGCATACTGCAGAGAGAATATGACGAGGTTGCGGATCAGCGCAAAGGCGCCACCCGCGCGGATGATCTCGCCTGTCTTGTGATCGACGTCGAACGGACGCGACGTTAATACGCCGATCGGCAACAACACCAATGCGGCCCCGCCCCAGGCAACCAGCGGCCACGCGCTATCCTGATGTCCGAAGCCAATCCGCGAAATGCCCCAGACGATGAATACGATCGGAACGATCAGCGCACGCCAGATCGGCGTCTTGCGCGGCTGCATCGCCTTGATGCCCTGCCAGACCAGATAGGCGAGCAAGGTCCAGACCCAGAGCGGCGTATGCACCAGGACCTGATAGGCAAACGTCATCATCGCCTCCCGTTATAGCGGCGCCGCGCTCTCGCCCTGCGAGCTCGACAGTTTCGAGGCGAGCGAGGCGATGACGATGACAACAGCAATCAAGGCGATCACCAGCGTGCAGATCGCGTTGATCTCGGGCTTCACTCCGAGCCGCACTTCCGAATAGATCCGGATCGGCAGCGTCGCCGAGCCGGGGCCGGTGGTGAAGCTCGCGATCACGAGATCGTCCAGCGACAGCGTGAAGGCGAGCATCCAGCCCGCGACGATCGCAGGCGCGATCAGCGGCAGCGTTACGGCCACGAACGCGCGCAGGGGGTCGTAGCCGAGATCCATCGCGGCCTCTTCCAAGGAGCGGTCGAGCGAGCCGAGGCGGGACTGCACGACGACGGCGACGAAGCACATCGTCAGCGTGGTATGGGCGATCGTCACCGTCCAGAAGCCGCGCTCCGCGTTTAGCGCCACGAACAGCAGCAGCAGCGACAGTCCGGTGATCACCTCCGGCATCACCAGCGGCGCATAGAGCATGCCGGAGAACAGGGTGCGGCCGCGAAACCGCTCGCCGCGCGACAGCGCCACGGCGGCGAGCGTGCCGATCAGGGTCGCAATGGTTGCCGACGAAACCGCGACGCGCAGGCTCATCCAGGCCGCCTCGATCATGGCGCGGTCATTGAAGAACTCGTGATACCAGCGCAGCGACCAGCCACCCCACACCGTCACCAGCCGCGAGGCATTGAAGGAATAGATCACGAGGATCAGGATCGGCAGATAGAGGAAGGCCAGACCCAGCGAAAGCGAGGCGACGTTGAAGCGGGACAGACGGGAGACCTTGCGCATCGCCTCACCGCCCCTGTTCCAGCTGCCGCTTCTGCAGCCGTTCGTACAGCAGCAGCGGGACCAGCAGCACCACCAACAACACGATGGCCGCGGCGGAGGCGACCGGCCAGTCCTTGTTAGTGAAGAATTCGAGCCACAAGGTCTGGCCGATCATCAGCGCATTGGAGCCGGCCAGGAGATCCGGAATGACGAACTCGCCGACGATGGGGATGAAGCACAGCAGCACGCCGGCGCCGACGCCGGGCAGCGACAGCGGGAAGGTGACGAGCCAGAACACCTGCCAGCGCGGCGCGCCGAGATCGGAGGCGGCCTCCTCCAGCACCGGCTCCATTTTGGCCAGCGTGGCGTAGAGCGGCAGGATCATGAACGGCAGGTAGGAATAGACGATGCCGATATACATCGCGCTGTCGGTGGAGAGCCACACCACGGGCTGACTAACCAGATGCAGCGCCAGCAGTATCTGGTTGAGCAGGCCGTCGTGCTGGAGGATGTTGATCCAGGCATAGATCCGGATCAGGAACGAGGTCCAGAACGGCACGATCACCAGCACCATCGCCACGGCCTGCCAGCGCGCCGGCAGCCGCGCCATGCCGTAGGCGATGGGATAGCCGATCAGGAGCAACAGCGCGGTCGCGGTGACGGCGACGGTGAGGCTACGCACATAGGCGAACACGTAGATATCGTCGGAGACGAGCAGCCTGAAATTGTCGATCGACAGCGCGGCAAAGGCGGCCTTCAGCGCCCCCCATCCCGCCATCAGGTCGAACACCGGCTCGTAAGGCGGCTGCGCGATCGCCGTCTGCGACAGGCTGATCTTCAGCACGAAGCCGAACGGCACCAGGAAGAACAGCACCATCCAGACATAGGGCGCGATCGCGGCAAAGTGAGCCGGTCGCGCAAAAATGCGGCGCCCGCTCATGACGGCAGCACCACGCAGTCGTCGGGCGTGAACCAGGCGACGACAGGCTGGCCCACGCTGTAGGCGTCGACGTCAAGGCGCGCGCTGTTGGCGACCGACGCCTGCACCGTCCCGCCGGCCTCGAGCTTCACCTTGTAAGTGGTGGTGCCGCCGAGATAGCAGATGTCGGCGATCACGCCGTCCAGCTGGTTGATCGCCGTCTCATGACCGGCCTCCCTCGCCGGCCCACGGCGCGACAGCTTGACCTTCTCGGGGCGGATCGCAACCGATAATCTGACCTCACCGAACGGCTCGCGCGGCTCCGCCACCACCAGCGGTCCCGCATCGCGCGTGCCTATGACCAGACGATGACCGTCGCGCAATTTGGACTTGGCGTCGAACAGGTTGATGTCGCCGACAAACTCCGCGATCCAGCGCGAGCGTGGCGCCTCGTAGAGTTCGCGGGGACTCGCGACCTGCGCCAGCCTGCCGTCCCTCATCACGCCGATCCGGCTCGCCATCGTCATCGCCTCTTCCTGGTCGTGGGTGACGATGATGAAGGTCATGCCGAGCCGGCGCTGAAGCTCCATCAGTTCGCCTTGGGTGCTTTCGCGCAGCTTCTTGTCCAGCGCTGCGAGCGGCTCATCGAGCAGAAGGAGCTGCGGGCGTCGCGCCAGTGCACGCGCCAACGCCACGCGCTGGCGCTGTCCCCCGGAGAGCTGGTCGGGCTTGCGCTTCTCGAGTCCGTCGAGCTTCACCAGCGCAACCATCTCCGCCACACGCGTGGCGATGTCTGCGCGCGCCATACCGGCGCGCTTCAGGCCGAAGGCGATGTTGTCGCGCACCGACAGGTGCGGAAACAGCGCGTAGTTCTGGAACATCATGTTGATCGGCCGCTCATGCGGCAGCGCCTGCGCGATGTCCTTGCCGCCGAGCAGAATGCGCCCTTGATCCGGCGCTTCGAAACCGGCGAGCATGCGCAGAAGCGTGGTCTTGCCGCAGCCGCTGGGCCCGAGCAGCGCAAAGAACTCGCCGGCCTTGATGTCGAGCGAGACGCCATCGACGGCCCGGAACGTCCCGAACGTCTTGGCGACGCCCTCGATGCGCAGCAACGGCTCGCCGGCCGCGAGCTGCGTCTCTCCGACCGCAGCCGCAGCCGCGTCTGTTCTGGGCAACTCGTCAGTCATGGTTCCTGCCAACCCCAATCAAGCCGCACGCTAGCGGCCGATCGTCCCTCACTCAACCGGTTAGAGGCCGTTCGTTCACGCATTCGCCATGAACGCAGCCAGCGCATTGCATTCCCCCGCTGACATCGTCAGGCCGAGCTTGGAGCGGCGCCACAGGATGTCCTCGGGAAAACGCGCCCATTCGTGGGTCATGAGATAGCGCACCTCGGCCCCGGTCAGTTCGGGACCGAAGGCGGGGCCGAGATCGTCCCGGGTCTTCGCCTCGGCAAGCACAGCCGATAGCCGCGAGCCATAGGCCGCGACGAGGCGTTGGGCCTGCGCCTCCGAGAGAAAGCGCCAGCGGTCACGCGCAAGATCGACCTCGGTGTCGAAACGATCCCAGGCAAAATCTCCGCCCGGCAGCGCCGCGCCTGCGGTCCAGGGCGGCGACATCGGATAGAACGGCGTCAACTTCGTCACCGCGCGCTCCGCCCGCAGGCGCGAGGTGGTGACGTCACCGCCAAACATCGTGATCAGCGGCGCCTTGCGCCGTCGCGCGTCGAACAGCGTCGTGCCATCACGCCCGCGCGCGGACGCCAGCGTCAGGTTGACGCCGGAGACCGCGCGCACCACGTCGGTCGGGGCAACGCGCTCGCGGAAATAGCGACTGGCCGCTTCGCAGAGATAGCTGACGTCGGCCCCCCGCATCGCGACGATCGCAGGATCGCCGGTGAAATCGTGCGTGACTGTTCCAATCAGTGTGAAATCGCGCGCGATAGGACTCGCGAAGATCAGCCGGCCATCGCTGTTCTGGAAGACGTAGACGTTATCGGAATCGAACAATCGCGGGACGATGATCTGGCTCATCTGCATCGCCGCCACGGCGGGTTGCGGCTGCCGCAGCACGGTCTCGGCGACCATCGACGTCCAGCCGCCGGTGGCGTTGGCCAGTGCCCGGGCCGTGATCGTGCGACGATGGCCGCGGTCGACCACCGCGAGCCGCCATGTGTCGGTTCGATCGGCGCGCACACAGCGCGCTCCAGTCCGAATCACGGCGCCGCGCTCGGCCGCATCCAGTGCCGTGAGCACCACCAGTCGGGAATCGTCGACGACGCAATCCGAATATTCGAAGGCCGTGCCGAATGGTCGTTTCAGCGCGTTGCCGACCGGATGATGCGTGATGTCGAGGGTCGCCGTTGCAGGCAGGCCGCTCCGGCTGGTGAGGCTGTCGTAGAGGAGCAGGCCGACGCGCAGCAGCCATGGTGGGCGCTCGTCGGAATGCGCCGGGATCACGAAGCGCATCGGCCGAACCAGATGCGGCGCGATCCGGAGCCAGATCCGGCGCTCAGCGAGCGCCCGGCGCACCCGGCGGAAGCCGCGCCGTTCCAGAACCGACAGGTCGCCGTGGATCAGCCGCGGCGTTGCCGACGACGCCGCGCCGCCCAGATCGCCCTGCTCCAACAGGATGACCCGCAGGCCGCGGCCGGCGGCATCGCGCGCGAGGCTGACACCGTTCAGGCCGCCGCCGATGATCGCAAAATCGTAATCCGCCATGAAGCCGTCGAATGGGAGCGAAACGCTCGCCATCTCTAGAGCCATTTCCCTTCCGATGAAATCGGAACGGGGCTCTAGATTCTGGTTTGGCGCGTTCTCTTGACGCGAACCCGCATCCGCTGCGCTCGAAAAACGCTCTAGCCGGTCTTGAGCGCAAGCTCCATGACTTCGGCACGACCGACGAGGCCGGCATATTTCCCGATCGGCAGTGGCTTGCCGAGCAGATAGCCCTGCACGCCGTCACAGCCTTCCGCGGCGAGGAAGGCGAGTTGTTCCAGCGTCTCGACGCCTTCGGCGACGATCGACATTTCCAGGCCATGGCCGAGATCGATCACCGCGCGCACGATCGCCGCCGATTGCGGGTTGCGGCCGAGATTGATGATGAAGGCGCGGTCGATCTTGATCTTGTCGAACGGGAACGCCTGGAGATAGCTCAGCGAGGAATAACCGCTGCCGAAATCGTCCATGGAGATGCGCACGCCGAGCGCCTTGAGCCGGCGCAGCAGCGCCAGACCGCGATCGAAGTCCTCGATCAGCACGCCCTCGGTGATCTCGAGCTCGAGCCGACCGGGTGCGAGACCCGTCTCGAGCAGGATGGAATGCACGAGCCCGACCACGTCGCCGTGCATGAACTGCGCCGGCGACAGGTTGACCGCGATCTGAAGCGGCTTCGGCCAGGACGCGGCCTCGCGGCAGGCTTCGCGCAGGATCCACTCGCCCATCTCGACGATCAGGCCGCTTTCCTCCGCGATCGGGATGAATTCGGCCGGGGAGACCTGGCCGCGCACCGGATGCTGCCAGCGCGCCAGCGCCTCGAAGCCGATGATCTCGCTCTCGGCGACGCTGTGGCCCGCTGCTCCCTGCGGCTGGAAGGCGAGCGAGAGCTCGCCGTTCTTGATCGCCATCGAGAGATCCTGGTGCAGCACGCGGCGATCGCGGATCTGCTGGTCCATCTCCGGCTGGAACAGGCTGATCGTGCCGCGCGACTTCTGCTTGGCGCGGAACAGCGCCGCGCCGGCATTGGCGAGCAACGAGGCGGCGTCGGCGCCGTTGTGCGGGAAGATCGACATGCCGGTGGTGACGCCGGCGCGGACCGGGCGGCCGTCGATCTGGAATTCCTTAGCGACGGCATCACCGATCTGCTGCGCCAGCGCGAGACCTGCATCCGGCTGCTTACCGTCGATGATCAGGCCGAACTCGTCGCCGGACAGGCGCGCCACCACGCCGCCGCGCGCGGAGTCCTGGAGCCGCTGGGCCACCTCGACCAGGAGCTTGTCGCCGTGCGCATGACCGAAGACGTCGTTGACCTCCTTGAGACCGTCGAGATCGACGCACAGAACCGCGAACTCCTCGCCGGTGCCCTCGCAGGCCTCGATCATCTGGGTCAACGCCTGCAGGAAAGCGGCACGGTTCGGCAAATCGGTGAGGCCGTCGTGATAGGCCATGTGCGCCATGCGCGACTCGGTCTGCCGGCGATCGGTGACGTCCTCGTGGGTCTTGATCAGATATTGCGGCTCGCCGGTGTCGCTCAGCACGGTGGCGCGGCGGGTGAGGAACAGCCGCAGCCCGTCCTTTGTGGAGATCGGGTGCTCTTCGGTGATCATCCCACGCTTCTTGATCGCGGCTTCGTCGCGCGCGATGATCAGCTTGGCTTCCTTGGGATTGAAGATGTCGGACGCGGTCAGGCCTGTGGCTTCCTCGCGCCTGCGGTTGAGGATCGTCTCGGCGCTGCGGTTGGCGAGCAGGTAGCGGCCGTCCTTGACCTGCTCGACGATCAGGGCCACCGGGATGTTGTCGACCACGAGCTCGAGGAACTTCTTCGTGCTCTCCAGCTCCTTCGACAGCGAGCGGCGATCGGTGATGTCCTCGAACACGAGCATCAGGAATTCGGGCTTGTTGCTCTCGTTGCGGACAACGATCCGGATCGAGGCAACCATGCGTCGCTCACCGGCGCGGTCGACCTCGAATTCGTTGCGAAACTGGCCGTCCGGCGAATCGAGTGCCGTGCGGTCGGTCGCCTCGATGCTGTCCGCCGAGATCGGCGCAAACAGCTCGCGCGCGTTCTTGCCGACGACATGGTCGCGCGAGAAGCCCCAGAACCGCTCATAGGCGCTGTTGGCGAAGATGTAGCGACCATCCTCGATGTTCTTTGCGGCCACGCAGGCCGGCACGTTGTCCAGCACCGTTTCCAGGAACTGCTTGGTGGAGGCGAGCTGCCGCGACAGCCTGCGCTGCTCGCTGACGTCCAGATGCGTCGTCACCGAGCCGCCGTTGGGCAGCACGAAATATTTCACCAGGATGGCCCGCCCGTCCGGCAGTTCGGTGATCAAGCCGTTGGTGCTTGCCGCCTTCTCGTAGAACTCGTCGTTGGAGGCGGCGCCGAGCACCCCGCGCTTGCGTCGCAGCTCAAGGAGTTCGTAGCCGTTCATGTTGGCCCAGAGATCCGACCGCGCCAGGCCGTAAATCTCGATATAGCGGTCGTTGCAGAAGATGACGCGCCGCTGCGCATCCGTCATCACCACGCCCTGGTTGAGATTGTTCATGGCGGAGGAGACGAAGGCATTGCGCCGCAGCTGCAGACGCCTGGTCCGGCGCAGCGAGGAATGGATCCACAGCGCGATCGCGGCGAAGAACGAACAGATCACAATTCCCGCGATCAGGGCTTCCCAGATCACGTTGGGATCAAGCTCGCCGAGATAGCTCGGAGGGGTGAAGCTGTCTGAGAGGGCAAAGGCGCGCGCAGGCGCGACCGCTGCGGCCAGGCACACGACGGCCTGCACCGCAATCGGAAGCGCGCTGCCCGCGTGCCAGTTCTTCTCAGCCATCAGCCACCCGCGATTTCAACGTCGGATTGTCTGGCCTCGCGAGTTTGGATCGGGTAAACGCCTGTACGCGCAACGGAACAATGTGGCATCAAATACGGCAATTGCCCTGACATGATAAATGCTTCCTTAACGGAAAAAGCCCCCGCGTCGCCCTCCCCAGGCGTGGGGCCATCGTCGCTTCGAGCGGACGTCCTGCACGACCATGGATAGGGTGGACTGCGTCGTCATCGGAGCCGGCGTGATCGGGCTCGCGGTGGCTCGAAAGCTGGCGCAAGCCGGGCGCGAGGTGATCGTGCTCGAGCAAGCCGAGGCCATCGGCACCATCACCTCCTCGCGCAACAGCGAGGTGATCCATGCCGGCATCTACTACCGCGCCGGAAGCTGGATGGCGCGCATGTGCGTCGACGGCAAGCACGCGCTCTATCGTTACTGTTCCGAGCGCGGCATCCCGCACAGGAATTGCGGCAAGCTGATCGTCGCGACCAATCCGAAAGAGACCGAGAAGCTGCAATCGATCAAGGCGCATGCCGAGGCCAACGGCGTGCTCGACATGCAGTTGCTCACGGGTGATGCGGCACGTGCGCTGGAGCCGGCGCTCGCCTGTGACGCCGCGCTGCTGTCGCCGTCGACCGGCATCATCGACAGCCACGCCTACATGCTCTCGCTGCGCGGCGAAGCCGAGGACGCGGGCGCGGCCTTCGCGTTTCACACCCCGCTGATCCGTGCCAAGGCGACCGCCGGCGTCATCGAGATCGAGGCGGGCGGCGAAGCGCCGATGACGCTGCAATGCAGCCTCCTCGTCAACGCCGCCGGGCTCTCGGCGACCACCGTGGCGCGCAACATCGAGGGCATGCCGCTGGAACGGATCCCGACGGCCTACCTCGCCAAGGGAAACTACTTCAGCTGCAATGCTAGGGCGCCGTTCTCGCGCCTGATCTATCCGGTGCCCGAGCCCGGTGGCCTAGGGGTGCATCTGACGCTGGACATGGCCGGGCAGGCCCGTTTCGGCCCTGACGTCGAGTGGATCGAGACGATCGACTATGAGGTCGACCCGTCACGCGCCGAGCGCTTCTACCCGGCGATCCGCAAATACTGGCCGACGTTGCCTGACGGTGCTCTCATGCCGAGCTATTCGGGCATCCGCCCGAAGATTGTGCCGCCGGCGGTGGCCACGCAGGATTTCTTGATGCAGGGCCCGCGCGATCACGGCGTCGAAGGCCTGATCAATCTGTTCGGCATCGAGTCGCCCGGATTGACGTCATCGCTCGCGATCGCGGATCACGTCGCCGAGCTCGCAAACATCTAGTGGTTTAAAGCGAATTGGATTCCGGTTGCGCGTAAAGAACTGCGTCCAGACAAGACGCTGGAGCCGCGCAAATCCTTGCACGCTGCGCGCCTTGCAGCAGGGATGAGCGCAAAGGCTCCCATCCCTGCCTGAAAGGGTGCGATCAACTCTACGCTGTTACGGGGTTACTAGTGGAGCGTGTCGCCGTGCCTGAGACGCTCGATCTGGTCCTTGACCATCAACTTCCGGCGCTTCAACTCAACAATTTGCAGGTCGTCTGTTGAAAGGTGCACGAGAGCTTCGTGCAATTCGTTTTCGAGAGTTTTGTGCTTCCGTTCCAATTCAACCAGATGTGCCTGAATTGTCATTCGAAACCTCCTCGGTAGGGGTGAACCTTGGATTCGACCGGACGAGGAAGTGTACATCACCGATTTGTTCTGTCGATGGATATCAGTCGTCGCGCTGTCATTTTTAGAAATTCATATGTAACGAAGCGTGAGTAAGGGAACCACGCGGGAAAAATCCGTGATATCAATGCGCTTGCGCAACGCCGGAGCGACCGCAGAAATATCTCGCGGGAGATCGGCGCGCGACAGCCCGAGATCGCTTGCGATCACGGCGCGCAAGGACGATAGTTTCCACAGGGCATCCACAGCCTTAATCTCACGCCTATCGGTTTTTCGGCCACCGCAGACATGACCAATGAAGATGCGCGCGAACTCGAATCCGAGCTCGCCCGGTTGCACCAGGAACACCGAGATCTCGATGTGGCGATCGATGCACTGCATCAATCGCCCGCCCCCGACCTGTTGCGGTTACAGCGGTTGAAGAAACGCAAGCTGTTGTTGCGTGACCGTATCGCGTTCATCGAAGACCAGATCACGCCCGACATCATCGCCTGATCCACGGGTAGAACTTTACGGCGGCCCCGCCGCACGTAAATCCGCTTGACTCGAAAGGAACAAAATAAGAACATTTGAGCACCCAACACCCCCGGGGAAACCGTCTAAGGAAAATGCAGATGTCGGCAACCGCCCTTCTCGACAACAGCCATTATGAACAAGCCTGCGATCAGGCGATCGCGATGTGCGACGGCAATCTGCGCAGCACCATCAAGGCGCTGATCATGGCCAATGAATATCTGGAGGCCGAGCTGGAAGAATTGCAGGCGGCGGTTTCCGCAGGCTGCATTCCGGAGACCTCGCGCAGCAAGATGCGGAGCAAGAGCAGCGCCGCCTGACTGTCAGCTATCGGAGCCGACCATGTCCGATGTCACCTATTACGTTGCATTACCTTTCCTGACCGACGAGGACGGATCGCCGGTCGCGGGTGCGGCCGAGGAATGCCAGAGCGCGGCGGCCGCGCTACGGCGCGCCGAGATTATGTCGCACGGCGCCGGCCACACCGGCGCGGTCGCGTTCAGCCGCAGCGGCGATCCCATGACCGGCGAATTCGGGGACGCAAAACTGCTCCGCAGCTTCGGCGACGTACCGAAAGACCTCGGCACGCTTTAACTAGCTGCTGACGAGCCTGATGTGCGGCTCGTGCCGCCGGTGCGCCTTGCGCACATACATCGCGGCATCGGCCTCCTCCAGGGCGCGCGTGGCGTCGGATTGCACTCCGAGCAGGGCGACGCCGGCGGAAGCGCCCGCGCTCACGTGCTGGCCGCGAAAGACAAAGGACAATTCGTCGATGGCCTGCTCGAAAGCCGCGGCCTTCGCCTTGGCGTCGGTCTCGCTGAGATTCCAGAGCAGCAGCGCGAACTCGTCGCCGCCGAGCCGGCCGACCACGTCCGAAGCGCGGATCTGCCGCGTCAGCGTGGTGGCAATCGCCTTCAGGACCTCGTCGCCGGCCGCATGGCCGAAGGAATCGTTGATCGGCTTCAACCGATCGACGTCGAGCACGATCAGCGCCCCGCTGGCGCGGTAGCGCTTCATGTAGGCGACGGCGCGGGCGAGCTCGCGTTCGAAGCCGCGCCGGTTCGGAATTTCGAGCAGGAAATCGGTGTCGGCAGCCGCCTCGAGCTCCGCGACCCGCCGCAGCGCCCCCCTGAGCTTGCTCCGGAGCTCGCGGATGGTCGCGTTGATGGCCGGCTCGATGGCCGCTTTGGCCCCGTCATCGGCAGACGCTGCCCGCTGCGACGGCCTGGTCGGACGCCGCGCCGGACCCTTGATCCGACGCTTGGCCGGACGCTTGAGAGCAACTTTGGAGCGGCCGGCACTGGGCTTCGGGCCCTTTTTGGCCTTCGCAGCGCTTGCCCTTTTTGGTTTCTTCATGGGCATCCTGCTCAATGAAGGCTTGCGGGGATTCACCAAGACAGGATAGTTCATTCCCTTCTCCTTGCCACCGCCTTGCGAGCCACCGGCCGGAACCTTTAGTCTGGCCTATCTTTCTGTTTTTCGAGAACAATTCACGTCATGACCGCGCCGATCGCCATCATCATGGGAAGCCAGTCGGACTGGGACACGATGCGGCATGCCGCCGACACGCTCGCAGGGCTCGGCGTTGCCGCCGACACCCGCATCGTTTCGGCCCACCGCACCCCCGACCGGCTGTTTACGTTCGCCAAAGGCGCCAAGACGGCTGGTTACAAGGTCATCATCGCCGGCGCGGGTGGCGCAGCCCACCTGCCCGGCATGGCGGCGGCTCTGACGGAATTGCCCGTGTTCGGCGTCCCCATCGAATCCAGGACGCTCAAGGGCATCGATTCGCTCTATTCGATCGTCCAGATGCCCGCAGGCATCCCGGTCGGCACCCTCGCCATCGGCAAGGCGGGCGCCATCAATGCGGCGTTGCTGGCGGCGGCCGTGCTGGCCTTGTCCGACCCGGCCTTGTCCGATCGCCTCGCCGCCTGGCGCAAGGCGCAGACCGAGGCCGTGGCCGAGCGCCCGGAGGACAAGGCGTGACTGACGCAAAGCAGGTGAAGCTGAAGCCCGGCGACACCATTGGCATCCTCGGCGGCGGACAATTGGGGCGGATGCTGGCCATGGCGGCGGCCCGGCTTGGCCTGCGCTGCCAGGTGTTCTCGCCCGATCCGGACTCACCGGCCTTCGACGTCGTCCTGAATGCGACCTGCGCCGAATATGCCGATGTCGAAGCACTCGAGCTGTTCGCCAACGACGTCGACGTCATCACCTACGAATTTGAGAACGTGCCGTCCGCGGCCGCGATGGTGCTGGATGCGCGCCGCCCGGTGCTGCCCAACCGCAAGATCCTCGAGACCACCCAGGACCGGCTCGCCGAGAAGGATTTCGTGACGCGGCTGGGCATCGGCACCGCAGCCTACGCCGACGTCACCTCGGTCCCGTCATTGCGCGAGGCGATCGCCAGGATCGGCCTTCCGGCGGTGCTGAAGACCCGTCGCTTCGGCTATGACGGCAAGGGCCAGGCCATCATCCGCGAGGGCGACGACGTCGCGAAAGTGTGGACCAGTCTCGCCACCAAATCGGCCATCCTGGAAGCCTTCGTGCCGTACGAGCGTGAGATTTCCGTGATCGCCGCCCGCTCGGCCACGGGCCAGGTCGAGTGTTTCGACGTCACCGAAAACGAGCACCGCGACCACATCCTGAAGATCTCCCGTGCGCCCGCCCGGATCCCGGACGTGCTCGCCGAGGAAGCGCGCAGTATCGCCGGCAAGATCGCGGGCGCGCTCGATTATGTCGGCGTGCTTGCCGTCGAGATGTTCGTGCTCGCCAACGGCACCGGACCCAAGGTGCTGGTCAACGAGATCGCTCCGCGCGTGCACAATTCCGGACATTGGACGCTCGACGGTGCGTCCGTCTCGCAGTTCGAGCAGCACATCCGCGCCATTGCCGGCTGGCCCCTCGGCAAGCCCGTGCGCCACGGCGAAGTCGTCACCATGACCAATCTGATCGGCGACGAGATCAACGAATATGACAAGTGGCTGAGCGTCGCGGGCGCAACGGTGCACATCTACGGCAAGGGCGCGCCGCGTCCGGGCCGCAAGATGGGACATGTCACCGAAGTGCGACCCACGACCGGCAAATAACGGGACCGCGGCGCATGCCGCGATCCCGCTTTGCAGTTATGCCGTCTTCGCGCCCGCGACGACGCCAGTGGGCTCTTCGCTGAGCCAACGATAGATCACCCCGCCCAGCGCGCCGCCGATCAGTGGCGCAACCCAGAACAACCAGAGCTGCGACAGCGCCCAGCCGCCGACGAACAGCGCGGGCCCCGTGCTACGCGCCGGGTTCACGGAGGTGTTGGTGACGGGGATGCTGACGAGATGGATCATCACCAGCGCGAGCCCGATCGCCAGCGGCGCAAAGCCGGCGGGCGCGCGGCCGTGAGTCGCGCCCATGATGATGAACAGGAACATCATGGTCATGACCACCTCGGTGAGGAAGCACACGATCATGCTGTACTGGCCGGGAGAATGGGCATCGTACCCGTTGGACGCGAACCCCTTGCTGACGTCGAAGCCGGGAGCTCCGCTTGCGATGACGTAGAGCAGCCACGCGGCCACGATCGCGCCGGCGACCTGCGCAATCACATAAGGCAGGATCTGTCCGGCCGGAAAACGTCCGCCGGCGGCAAGACCGACAGTGACGGCCGGATTGAGATGACAGCCTGAGATGTGGCCGATCGCATAGGCCATGGTGACCACGCTCAGTCCGAACGCGAGGGAGACACCGACCAGACCGATGCCAACCTGCGGAAAGCCGGCTGCGATCACCGCACTTCCGCAACCTGCGAATGTGAGCCAAAAGGTACCGATAGCTTCGGCCGCGTATTTCTTCATATCCATGTGTCGTCCCCTGCTTTCAAAGATTCCGGAACAAAGCTCCGGAAACGGCCCCACCCTTGGCGTCAAATCTCCCAAATCAGGGCCGCACAGAGGTATTTTGCCTCATTTAATGGCTGAACTTGGCCCGAAAACCCGCTTGGCCGGTGGACATCCCAAGTTTTGTCTGATACATCCGCGCCCTCAAGGTTAAGGGCTTGTGCGTTTCGCCATCCCCTTTGACTTACCAGAATTCAAATCCGATCCACTGAAGAGGATGCCGCGTGCAGGTTCTCGTTCGCGATAACAATGTCGATCAAGCCCTCAAGGCGCTGAAGAAGAAGATGCAGCGCGAGGGTATTTTCCGCGAGATGAAGCTCCGCGGTCACTACGAAAAGCCCTCCGAGAAGAAGGCCCGTGAAAAGGCCGAAGCCGTGCGTCGCGCACGCAAGCTGGCCCGCAAGAAGCTGCAGCGCGAAGGCCTGCTGCCGATGAAGCCGAAGCCGGTGTTCGGTGCTGGCCCCGGCGGTGATCGTGGCGGTCGCGGCGGCCCGGGTGCAGGCGCAGGTGCAAGTGCTGGTCCGCGCGGACCGCGCTGATTTACCCGACTTGAGAGATTTCAGTTTTCGATGACGCGGGCCCCTGGCCCGCGTTATTGTTTTGTGAGCGGTGCCTTGCTGGGATGGGGCACTACCGATGCGGCACTAGCGCGAGCGAACCGTAGATGGCCTCCCCTCTCCCCAAGCGCGGCTTGGCGCGGCTACGGCAGATCTTGCAGCAGCCGTTTGCGCTGGCCTTGATGGGGATTTCGCTATGCGGCTGCTCCTTCGACCTGGGGTCGCTGACGCCGGAGAAGGAGAAGCCGCAGGAGGCACCCAAGGCGGCCACGACCGCTGAGAACGTGGTCAGCGCCGGCAATGTCAGCGAAGCCCAAGCCCATACGGCAAAGGCCCAGGCTCTGGCAAAGTCCGGCGAGACGGCGGCCGCGCTCGATGAATTCAATCACGCGGTCGGACTCGATCCGTACAACGCGCAGGCGCTCTATGGCCGCGCCCTGATCTACCAGGGCAAGAACCAGCACGACTTCGCCATCGCCGATTTCAGTGCCGCGAGCGGCCTTAACCCGCAGAAGGTCGAGCCGCTGCTCGGCCGCGCCACCAGTTATCTCGCCGTCGGCAAGGTCAAGGAGGCCGCGGCCGATCTGGATGAGGCTTCCGAGGCCGATCCCCACAATGCCCAAGTCTGGACCATACGCGGGCAAGCCTATGAACGGCTGGGCGACAGGACCAAGGCGGCGGCGTCCTACACCAAGGCGGTCTCGCTTCGCCCACGCGACGACGCCGCCCGCAGCGGCCTCGCCCGCGTCGGCGGCTGACGAGTCTGGCGCAGCGCGGGCGCCGTCTTAATCCGGGGTGACGCTCTTCGGCAGAACGGAGTGGAACATGGACTTAACGCCCGACAGCATGTCGTCGGCGACATTGGTCTTCGGCCGCGGCATCGACGCGCCGGCATCGGCGCGCAGATCGAGCGGGGGCGCAATCATCGGGACCGGAATATCAGCCGGCGGCGTCAGCCGATTCGGGTTCTCGTTGCCGACCGACGCCGTGTAGGGCGGGCTCGGCTGCGACGAGCCGCCATTGCCATAGGCCTCGGCTGCGGGTGTCGAGACCGTGATCGGCGGCGGCAACGGACGCACCGATGACGTATCCACGGGAATGATACGCGGGGCCTCCGGAGTGCGGGCGGCTTCACGCACCGCAGGCTCCTGAGTCTTCTCGGGCGCCTTGGTCTCGGAAGACTTATTGTCGGAAGCCTTTGTGTCGGCAGCCTTTGTGTCGGAAGCTTTGGCCTCAGCCGCTTTGCTCTCAGGCGACTTGCGCAGGCGCTCGATCGCGGCGCGCACGAGATCGTTGGCGTCGGGGGTTGCGGCCGGCGCGGCAGCAGCGGGCGCCGAATTGGCCTCCACCACCGGGGCGGCGGGAGCGGCTGCACTGACGGCCGGCGTGGACTTGGCGACTGCCTTCTCGCGACCGGACGGCTTGCCGCGCGGGGCGGCCTCGGCCGGTGCCACGTCCGCCGTCGAGGTCTTCGACTCCGCGCCCGGATGATCGGCAGCCTTCTCGGCCGCCGGCTTGTCCGTCACGTTCTTCTCGGAGATGCCCTTGGCCTTGACGCCGGGCGCGGGGAGGTTGGCCACATCGGCGGGCTTGCCGTTCTTGCCGGCCTCGGCGGGCGCCGTCACGGCCGCGGGCGCATCCGCCGCCGGCTTGGCGTTGATGTAATGATTAACGATATACGCCCCGATGATCGTTGCGAGCACCGAGGGGAAGATGTCCATCGAGATTTTAGCGATGTATTTCAGCATTCCGGCCACTCCCCGCGCGATCTGATGCGGGAACTTTGAGGCATAGTGAGGGATCAACTGCGACGGATCAATGGCAAAGGGGTACGCCGGACTTACGACTTCAGCTCAACCTCAAGGAACACGATCTCGGTTGCGGTTTCGTTAAGCACGTCGTGCTGGACGCCGGCCTTGCGAAAATAGGATTTCCCGGCCGCAAGCTGTGCTTTGGACCGCTCGCCATCGGGCGCCACGATGGTCATTTCCCCTCCGACCACGGGAACAATGACGTAGTCCATGCCATGGGTGTGATGCCCGGTGGCGCTGTTTGGCGCGAGCCGCCACTCGGTCACCCGAACCTGCTCATTGTCGACCTGAACCTCGGACTCGGCGGCAAGCATCGGAACTCTCCTGGGGCATATCCGGAAAACCGGTTCAGGGCACGAAAACCACGAACACGTAGACGGCAAATACCACCTTATGGACCAGCCCGAACAGGACATTGGTCCTGCCCGTACCGAAGGTCAGCATGCTCAGGAAGAAGGTCAGGAGCAAAGGCAGGCGGCGCGCCGATCCTGGCCGCGACGGCATCGACCACCAGCGAGAATTTCTTGGACAGCAACACGACCGCCAGCAGCGCAATCAGCAGCAGCACGACGCTGAGCACCAAGGCCCGGCCCGACAGATGCGCCTCGCACGGCCAGCGCCGGAAAGATCCAGGCCGATCGAGGCGTCGGATTGTGCGCGCTCATCCATCGGCTCCAATTGTCTCAGCCGAGCAGTAGCAATCGCGCGGCAGATTCAATGCCAGCGCAGGATCGGAGCGAACGGCAGCAGCGTCAGCAGCACGAACAGCGGGATCAGCACCGCGCTGGCGCGCAGGAAATAACCGAAGAAGCTCGGCATCTCGATGCCGTTCTCGCTGGCGATGCTGCTCACCATGAAATTCGGCGCATTGCCGATATAGGTAAGCGCGCCCATGTAGACTGCGCCCATGGAGATGGAGGCGAGCGTGCCCGAGAGTTCGTGCATCAGCATCTGCGGGTCGCCGCCGGCGAGCTCGAAGAACAACAGATAGGTCGGCGCATTGTCGAGGAACGCCGACATCAGACCGGTGAACCAGAAATAGGCAACCTCGCGCGGCGTGCCGTCCGGAGCGGTCACGGCCGACAACAGCCAGGCGAACGCGCCGTGATGGCCGGCATCGAGCATGGCGATGACCGGGATGATCGCGATGAAAATGCCGGCGAACAGCTTTGCGACTTCGCGGATCGGCTCCCAGGTGAAGCCGTTGGCCTGCCGGTGCTCGTCCGGCGTCAACCACACCGACAGGCCCGCTATGGCCAGCAGCGCCGCGTTGCGGGCGATATCTTCCAGCTCCAGCCTGGTTCCGAGAATGTCGAAAGCGATGCCGGGCTTCCACATCGCCGAGGCCAGCAGGCTCGCGACGATGGCTGCAATCAGCACCAGGTTGACGAGGCCGCGGATGCGGACCGGCTTCGCGGCGCCGGCGGCGCCGAGCAAGGGTTCGCTGCGGAAGCGCCAGACGTCGATGACGACGAAGATCGCGAGCAGCAGTCCGGCAACGATCGCCGTCTGCAGCCAGATGGTCCGCGTGGTCCAGAAGAAGTCGACACCATGCAGGAAGCCGACGAACAGCGGGGGATCGCCGAGCGGGCTCAGCGCGCCACCGACATTGGCGACCAGGATGATGAAGAAGATGACGACATGGGCGTTGTAGCGCCGCGGTCGGTTGGCGCGGATCAGAGGGCGGATCAGGATCATGGCCGCCCCCGTGGTGCCGACGACACTCGCCATCACCGTACCGAGCGCGAGGATGCCGGCATTTGATGCCGACGTCGCCTTGATGTCGCCCGTCACGAGAATGCCGCCAGCCACGACATAGAGCGAGAACAGCAGCACGATGAAGCCGAGATATTCGGCGAGCATGGCGTGAACGAGCGCCGCCAACGTCGCCATGCTCCCGGCCAGGATGACGAGCGAGGCGAGTGCCAGCAGCGACCAGGCCGCGGCGATCTTGCCGTAATGATGGTGCCAGACTTTTGCAAACAGCAGCGGCCCGAGAGCGATCGACAGCAGGAGGCCGGCAAAGGGCAGCGCATACGGCCAGCGCATCGCCGCGCCGTCGAGCCCGGTCGCCGCCCATGCGTGCTGTGGCAACAACACGACGAGGATCGCGGCGATGAACCCGCTCGCGCGCCGAACGACAAGCCGTCTAGAAAGCAATGAAGTGCCTCGCCGTTTCAATCGCACCGAACGCATCGAGATTGTCGTGTCCACCGCCCGCAAAGCGAACGAACTCCTTCGGTTCGTGCGCAAGCGCGAACAGACGCTCTCCGAACACGATGGAAATGGCAAGGTCATCGGTGCCATGCATCACCAATAGCGGCACAGTGACGCGCGGGATGCGCTCGTCGGAATGAAATGGATCTCGCATCAGCAGGCGGACCGGAACGTACCAGAACGATGAAGCTGCAATATCGGCCGTCGATGTATAGGGCGCTTCCAGGATGAGTTTTCCAACACGATGCTCCGAGGCGATCGCGACCGCCACGCCGGTCCCGAGCGAAAAGCCCCACGCGACGATTCGCTCCGCCGCGTAGCGCGCGGTGGTGAAGGCGTAGGCGGCCGCGGCATCGCGCAGCAGGCCCGCCTCGCTCGGCGCCCCGCTCGAGCCGGCATAGCCGCGATAGGACAGCGCGACCAGGCCGGTGCCGTCCGCCGTCATGGCCTTGAGGCGGCTGACGCGACCAGCGAGATAATCGCCATTGCCCGGAAAATACAGGATCACGGGGCGGCCTGGCTTCGCCGGCACGTGCCAGACGATGACATTCTCGCCATCGGAGGTAGTCAGGACGTGCTCTTCGGCCTCGGGGAAGCCTGCGGCGTCCGGCGTGGTGCGACCGACGGGCGGGATCGGAAACAGCATCTCGCGCTGCCTGACATACAGCACGAGGAGACCGGCGCAATAGACGGTCACGAGCAGGATGGCGATCCATTTGACGATGGTCATGATGACGCGACCCGGCCCCTGTTCAGGGTTTGCACCGGCTCGGCAGCAATTTCATGACATCGCCCGAGGCGGGCCGGAACGTCACGGCAGCCGCACGCCGCCTGGTGAGCGGTGTGCCACGCGACGCGCTGCTCGCGCGTCGCATTGGCAATGGCCCGCTTGCCTCCGCGCTACATCGCCTTGACGATGTTCTCGGTGACCTTCTTGGCGTCGCCGAGCAGCATCATGGTGTTGTCGCGATAGAACAGCGGATTGTCGATGCCGGCATAGCCGGAAGCGAGCGAGCGCTTGATGAACATCACGGTGCCGGCCTTCCAGACCTGGAGCACCGGCATGCCGTAGATCGGCGAGGTCTTGTCCTCTTCGGCCGCCGGATTGGTGACGTCGTTGGCGCCGATCACGAAGGCGATATCGGCCTGCGCGAATTCGGAGTTGATGTCCTCGAGCTCGAACACCTCGTCATAGGGCACGTTGGCCTCGGCCAGCAGCACGTTCATGTGGCCGGGCATGCGGCCGGCGACCGGGTGAATGGCGTATTTCACCTCGACGCCTTCTTTCTTCAGGATGTCGCCCATTTCACGCAGCGCATGCTGAGCCTGTGCCACCGCCATGCCATAGCCGGGCACGATGATGACCTTCTGCGCGTTCTTCATGATGAAGGCTGCGTCGTCGGCCGAGCCGAGCTTGGCCGGCTTCTGCTCGCCGCCGCCACCGCCGGCCGCCGCGGTCTCGCCGCCGAAGCCGCCGAGAATGACCGAGATGAAGGAGCGGTTCATCGCGTGGCACATGATGTAGGACAGGATCGCGCCGCTTGATCCCACCAGCGCGCCGGTGATGATCAGCGCGGAATTGCCGAGGGTGAAGCCGATGCCGGCCGCGGCCCAGCCCGAGTACGAGTTAAGCATCGAAATCACGACCGGCATGTCGGCGCCGCCGATCGGGATGATCATGAGGACGCCGAGCGCCAGCGCGATGATGACGATCAGCCAGAAGTCGAGCGCGCTGCCCGTCATGACCAGCCCGACGATGAAGACGACGAGCGCGATCGCGAGCGCAATGTTGATGATGTGGCGGAACGGCAGGATGATCGGCGCACCGCTCATGCGCGCGGACAGCTTCAGGAACGCGATCACCGAGCCGGTGAAGGTCAGCGCGCCGATGGCGACGCCGAGCGACATCTCGACCAGGCTCTGCGGATGGATGTTGCCGGGGCTGCCGATGTCGAAGGCCTCCGGCGCGTAGAACGCACCGGCCGCGACCAGCACCGCGGCCATGCCGACCAGCGAATGGAACGCGGCGACCAGTTCCGGCATTGAGGTCATCGGCACCCGGCGGGCAATCACTGCGCCGACGCTGCCGCCGATCGCGATGCCAAGGATCACGAGGATCCAGGCGAGGCCGTCCGCCGGCGGATGGCTGGCCAGCGTGGTGGCGACCGCGATCGCCATGCCGATCATGCCGAAGAAATTACCCTGCCGCGATGTGGCGGGGCTGGACAGCCCGCGCAGCGACAGGATGAACAGCACACCTGCCACGAGATACAGAACTGCAGCCAGATTGGCGTTCATCTCAGGTCCCCTTTGTCTTTGTCACCCCGAGGTGAACGCCGCTCACTTCACCTTCTTCTTGTACATCGCCAGCATGCGCTGGGTGACAAGGAAGCCGCCGAAGATATTCACGCAGGCGAAAATGAGCGCGATGAAGCCGAAGCCGCGCGCCCAGCCCGAGCCGCTCGAGATCATGCCGACCCCGACCGCGAGCAGCGCACCGACCACGATCACCGAGGAGATCGCATTGGTCACGCTCATCAGCGGCGTATGCAGCGCCGGGGTCACCGACCACACCACGAAATAGCCGACGAAGACGGCGAGAACGAAGATCGACAGCCGGAAGACGAAGGGGTCGACGACCTGTGCAACATGCTCCATGGCGGCTCTCCTTACGCTTTCGGCTGGAAGTTCGGGTGGATGACGGCGCCGTCCCTGGTCAGCGCGGTCGCTTTGACGAGCTCGTCGTCCCAGTTCACGGCCAGCGCCTTGCTGGTCTTGTCGACCATCGTTTCGATGAAGTTGAACAAATTGCGCGCGTAGAGGCTGGAGGCCGACGCCGCGACGCGGCCGGCGACGTTGGTGTAGCCGACGATCTTGATGCCACCGACATCAGCGACCTCGCCCGCCTTGACGCCTTCGACATTGCCGCCGCGCTCGACGGCGAGATCGACCAGCACTGATCCCGGCTTCATCGACTTGACCATGTCAGCCGTGACGAGCCTCGGCGCCGGCCGGCCCGGAATCAGCGCGGTGGTGATCACGATGTCCTGCTTCTTGATGTGCTCGGCGGTGAGCGCGGCCTGCTTGGCCTGGTATTCCTTGGACATTTCCTTGGCGTAGCCGCCGGCGGTCTGCGCGTTCTTGAATTCCTCGTCCTCGACGGCGAGGAATTTTGCACCGAGCGATTCGACCTGCTCCTTGGTGGCGGGCCGGACGTCGGTCGCGGTGACGACGGCGCCGAGACGGCGTGCGGTCGCGATCGCCTGGAGGCCGGCGACGCCGACGCCCATCACGAACACTTTGGCGGCGGGCACCGTGCCGGCCGCGGTCATCATCATCGGGAAGGCGCGTCCGAAGGCCTCGGCGCCCTCGATCACGGCGCGGTAGCCGGCGAGGTTGGCCTGCGAGGACAGCACGTCCATCACCTGCGCGCGCGTGATGCGCGGCATCAATTCCATCGCGAAGGCGGAGACACCGGCATCGGCGATCGTCTTCAGCGCGGCCTCGTTGCCGTAGGGGTCCATGATGGCGATGACGAGCGCGCCGCGCTTGTACTGCGCCAACTCGGAGGCTTCAGGGCGCTTCACCTTGATGATGATGTCGGCGTCCTTCAGCGCGTCGGCGCTGACGGTGGCGCCCACGGCGGTGAATTCGGAGTCCGGCAGGCCCGACTTGAGGCCGGCGCCCGGCTCGACGGCGATCTCGGCGCCCAACGCCTTGAACTTCTTCACCGTATCCGGCGAAGCGGCGACCCGCGGCTCCGACGGATCGATTTCCTTGGCAACGGCGATCTTCATAGGCCCTCCGGCGACGCGGGAAGAAGCGCGCACGCGAACTTAGCGTTACTCCCGCAACGTTGGATACCGGTTTTCAATCCGGCTTGATTGCAAATTTTATAGGCACCGACGACACTGGCGGTGCTGCAGGGGATGAATCAGGTCAGGAAGATCGCCATCAGGATCACGATAAGCGCGACCGAGACCGTGCCGTACTTCACCAGCTTGATGAAGCCCTCGTAGGTCTGCTCGTGGGCAACGTAGTCGTTGCCGTCGGCGGTGCTGTACGCCACTTCGCTATGGTCAGCCATGAATTGTCCCCAGTCGAAAGTCGAATTTCGTGGCTGGGATACCGCAAACTTCCGGGCAGGGCAACGGCACGGAGGCGCGGTTTCCCGGCAAATCAGGTCATTTGGAATTCCAATGGGCGGGAATTCGGCTCAGACCGGTGATCCGCCCGTCAGAGGCGGTCTCCGATGCCACGAGCCGAGGCCTCTCAGCGCAGGCCGAGCGCACGGCGGACTGCGCCGATCGGCTCCACCTTGCTGTCGCAGAAGTTTCGCTTTGCGCAGCGTTCTCCCGGAACGTTGACGACGATTGCATCCGCGCCGGCATCCTCGGTGAGAAAACCGTGGCTCATGTGGAAACCCAGCGCGCGGTAGACCTCGAACTGCTCCTCCGAGAAGAACTGGTCACCGGTGGTTTCATGCGGGAAGGTGTCGTTGCGGCGTGCATAGTCGCGGATGTAGTCGTTCTCGTCTCCGGTCAGGGACGACTTGATGTACACGAGGTACCCCTTTTCCCCCGAGCCGTAGTCGATGGTGCCGACCGCCACGTGCGGTCCGCCCGCCGTGCGCCGGGCCGGGGATTTGGTTGCGTTGCACTTCATCCACTCGAGCGTGGTGTTGCGGATCGGCGTCCACGGCAGATCGATGATGATCCCGAGATCGATGCGCGCATAGCGCTGCAGCGTCACCAGGGATGAGAAATTCATGGGTGCATCGGCTTCGGCGTCAACCGCGATGATCACCTTGCAGCGTCGTCGCAACAACTCGTAGACACCGAGATTCTCGATGTGTCCGCCGTCCGTCAGGTAGACCGCATCGGCATTCTCGTAAAGCCGGCCCGAGATCTCAGACCATAGAAACAAAGGGGTCGAGTGGTGCTGCGGCTTGTCCTTTGTCGAGACCCAGCGCGGGTTCTTCAACCAGTACCCCAGGCGCACGTTGAGGAGCGCCAGGGTCGGGGTCAGCGAGCGGATCGACCCCGAGCCCATGTTCGACGAAGCAGCGGCCCCGGAGATTGCCATCGCGGTCGCAAGATCGAGGCCCGGCGCGACCTTCTCGAATGCCGGTGTATTCGCATAGCCAGTGGCCTCGCTGCCGACGTGCAGCGGCGAGAATATGAAGAAATCCGCGTTCCGTCCCCGCCGATTGGCGAAGTCGGATCCTTGGATGTTCAGCGCGGCGTTGATGATGGGATATGGCGAGGCCAGGCTGCATTTTTTCGATGTCGCGACCGTCATCGCTCCCGCTGGATCGACCCCGTAGACCATCTGATGTAACAGACCGCTCAGCTTCTCCTCGTCGAGCGGAAGGAAATCCCTCCCCTGGTCCAGGCTCGGCATGTTCCGCGACGGCTCCCCGTCGGCGTAATAGAGCGGATTGAACAAGAAGGCCTTGCTGAGGCGATCACGATAGAGCCGGTGCAACGAATTGGCATTCGGCCCGAGAACCCACGACAGGCCGAACATGGCCGAGCCCGACAAGAAGTAGAGCAGCATCATCCGCCAGCTGACACTGTTGCCGAACTGGTACTTCGACCAAGTGAATTTGTCCGGGGACTGCAATGACGCAACGGAAAACAGCCATGCGGGAATGTGCGAGATCGGCCCCACCGGCTTGGAGACGACGACCTTCGCTTCGCGATTGGTGATTTCGGCCGAGAGCTTGCGGGTCGCCGAGTCAAACTGGACATTTCCCTTGACATCGACACCGGCCGCGGGCGGCACGGGTTGCACGCCAGCCGCTCCCCACTCCTCGATCATGGGGTATTGACGGTAGGCGGCGTCGAGGGTCTTGTCGTTCGCGATGCCCCAATAGCAAAGATAGAGATATCCGACCCAGATCAGCAAGGGCAGCGCCAGTCCCGCGACAAGCACGGCTGCTTTCGCCGCATGGGCGAGCAGGCGTGATCCCAGGTCCGAGGCGCCGGCGCCCTTCAGCAGGTCGGCGAATTGCTGCCGGAACAGCGTGACAGCCGCCGCAACCGGCGCAGTGATGGCCGCAAGCGATTGGACCCACTTGATTGCAACGCCGCCAATGATGCCGCCGGACTGAGTCGTGTTAGCGTCGGCGACATCGAACATCTGGGCGATCATGAAGGGCTGAAATTCGAAGAAGCAGATGGCGGCAAGCAGAACGAGATAGGTCGCGCCGACCGTCGACGGATAGCCGCGGAATTCACCTCCCTTGGTCGACGAAATCGATCGCAGCACTGCCCAGCCAAAGAAAAGCGCAAGGCCGAGCAGGACCGCTGCAAGCGAAAGGCCAAAGTGATCGACATTCAGGCAGCTGGCGATCGCACAGATGAGACCCATCGCAAACGCAAGACCGGCCAGGTACCGAAACAGCTCGCGCCGCCCGACTTTGAAAAGGCGCCCGACCAACAAAAGCAGCAAAGCGACAACAAGGCCGACAAGAAAGAAGGCAGGCATCAATCCCAGGCTGGAGAGGGGACCAAGATTGTGGGTGTCGTCGACGCTCAGGCCGAAGAAATTGGTCGTATAGAGTGACGAGCGTGCGGCGTTGGACAGGATCGTGATCACTGCAACGAGCAGTACAACCGGCAGCGTCAGGCTCAGATTGGCAACGAGTCCACGCACGACGATTGCGACGCCGGTGATCAGGTCGCGCGCGCCGGCCGGAACGAGATAGTTCGAGTAATTCCGGATATGGCCCACCGCAGGCGTGTCACTGATCTCATTTGCGCTCTCGGCTCCAGGTGTCGGCGTGCTTCCGAAGACGAAATTCTGCGCCCGCGTCATGGTCGCCGTAAACGAACAGCCGGTGTAACCGCCGCCCGATACGGTCGACAGATAGTCGATGTGCTTGATGAGCCCGTGGTGATTGAAAGCCTGCAAGACGCCGAGGCAGATTGCGGAGGATCGGATCCCGCCGCCTGACAGCGCAAGGCCGACCGTGTCGATCGCCTTTTCGTCGCCAGGGTATGCAACGGGATCCATACCCTGGGCTAGGCGGCGGTTGTTGATGGCTGCGAGCTCGCGCTTGACGATCTTCCGGTGCTGCGTCCCCCACAGCTGCTGTTCCCCCACAGCCCGTGGCGGCTCCACCTTGGGGTCTGGGGCACTGATCCTGGCCATGTTCGCCTCCCTGGCCGAGCACACGCGACGATCAACGATCACAGATTGCATTGCAGGTCGAACCCGCCTGCAAGAATTAGTCCGGTCCCGGGCACAAACGTTCAATGTGCATGGCGGGATCTTTACAACCCGCCTCCCCCGTTGTCGGAACAACGGGACACTCGGACGGCCGACCCGACCTGCTCGCTGCAGCGCTGAAGGCGGTTCGGCTCAGCCCATCGCTTCCAGTTCGTCGATCATGCCGGCGATGACGCTCAGGCCGCCGTCCCAGAACTTTGGATCCTTGGCATCGAGCCCGAACGGCCGCAGCAGTTCGGAATAATGCTTGGTGCCGCCGGCGGCGAGCATGTCGAGATAGCGCTCGGCAAAGCCTTCGGCCGCGTTCTCGTAGACGGCGTAGAGCGAGTTCACGAGACAATCGCCGAATGCATAGGCGTAGACGTAGAACGGCGAATGGATGAAGTGCGGGATGTACATCCAGTAGTTCTCGTAGCCCGCTTTGATCTCGATTGCCGGACCAAGGCTCTCGCCCTGCACCGAGAGCCAGATCTCGCCGAGCCGCGTCGCGGTGAGCTCGCCGTTCTTGCGTTCGGTGTGGACCGCGCGCTCGAAGGAATAGAACGCGATCTGCCGCACCACGGTGTTGATCATGTCCTCGACCTTGCCGGCGAGCAGCGCCTGGCGCTGCCTTGCGCTCCTGGTCTGCGCCAGCAGCCGCCGGAAGGTCAGCATCTCGCCGAACACGCTCGCGGTCTCCGCCAGCGTCAGCGGCGTCGGCGCCATCAACGCGCCGTTCCTGGCCGCCAGCACCTGATGCACGCCATGGCCGAGCTCATGGGCGAGCGTCATCACGTCGCGCGGCTTGCCCTGGTAGTTCATCAGCACGTAGGGGTGCGCGGACGGCGTGGTCGGATGCGAGAAGGCCCCCGGCGCCTTGCCCGGACGTACCGGCGCGTCGATCCAGCGGTCGGCAAAGAAGCGCTCGGCGATATCAGCCATCTTGGGCGAGAAGCCGCGATAGGCGGAGAGCACCATGTTTCGCGCATCGCCCCAGCCGATCACGTCGGTCGCAGCAAAAGGCAGCGGCGCGTTGCGGTCCCAATAGGCCAGGCGCTTCCTGCCGAACCAGCGTGCCTTCAGCGCGTAGTAGCGATGCGACAATTTTGGATAGGCTGCGCGCACCGAGGCGACCAGCGCATCCACCACCTCGCGCTCGACGCGGTTGTTCAGGTGCCGGGAATCTGCGACGTCCTTGAAGCCGCGCCAGCTATCGGAGATGTCCTTGTCTTTGGCCAAAGTGTTGGTGATCAGCGCAAAGGTGCGCTCATTGGCCTTGAAGGTCTTTGCGAGCGCCTCTGCCGCGGCCTTGCGCTTGGCGCCGTCGCGGTCCTGCAACAGATTGAGCGTCGGCTCGATCGCGAGCTCCTTGGGCCCGACCTTGAAGCGCAGGCTCGAAATGGTCTGGTCGAACAGCCGATTGAAGGCGGAATAGCCGGTCTGCGCCTTCTCCAGGAAGAGCTGCTCGAGCTTGTCCTCGAGCTGGTACGGTTTCTCCTTGCGTAGATCCTCGATCCAGGGACGGTAGTGCGCGAGCTCGGTGGCCTGCATCGCGCGGTTCAAAATATCGTCATCGATCCGGTTGAGCTCGAGCGCGAAGAACAGCAGATGCGTCGATGCCGCCGTCAGGCGCTCGGAAACGTCGCCGTAAAACTTTGAAATCTTGGGGTCCACGCTGTCGCCGGCATGAACGAGGCCAGCGTACGAGCCGAGCCGGCCGGCGAGGTCGTCGATCGCCTCATAGCGTCGCACGGCTTCTGCGAGCCATTTTCCGCCATCTTCCTTTGCTGTTCCTGTTGCGAGCTTGCCCTTGTAGTCCGTCTCGAACGCGACGCAATCGGCATCCATCTTTGCGAGATCGCGCGCCACTTCCGGCGCATCGATCCCGGAATAGAGGTCGGCGAGGTTCCACTCCGGAAGCTTGCCGGTCTTGCTCGCAGGCTTTGCGGGTGAAGGTCTGGAGGACTTTGCCTTGATGACCGATTGCTTGGTGCCTGGTTTGCGGAGAGCAGACTTTTTGAGAGCAGACTTTTTGAGTGCAAGCTTGGAGCTCGAATTCATTGTGTGGGAAACCTGTGTTCAACAATCGCGACGGCGGGCGGGGGCATCAGGATTTAACAGTGCGTTAATCGGCTTCGGCCAGAGTGCCCCGATTCGAGACAGATAGTAGTAGCGTGCGGGGAACACCATGGCTGCCAGTATTTTGATCGCCGACGACGACGCTGTAGCCCGCCGGCTGGTCGAAAACATGGTGCAGAAATGCGGCTATGAGACGATCGTGGTGGACTCCGGCGATGCGGCGATCGCCGCCCTCACCGCCCCCGACGCGGCCATCGACGGCGTCATCCTCGATCTCGTGATGCCCGGCCTCGACGGCATGGGCGTGCTGGCGAAAATCCGCGAAGCGGGTCTCAGCATCCCCGTCATCGTGCAGACGGCCCATGGCGGCATCGACAATGTGATCTCGGCGATGCGCGCGGGTGCGGCCGACTTCGTGGTCAAGCCGGTCGGCCTGGAGCGGCTCCAGGTCTCGCTTCGCAACGCGCTCAATTCGTCCGCGCTCAAGGGCGAACTGCAGCGCATCCGTCACAGCCGCGAAGGCCGGCTGACCTTCTCCGACATCATCACACGCGCCGAGGCGATGGCGGGCGTGATGCGCGCGGCGCAGAAAGCAACAAACTCCTCGATCCCGGTGCTGATCGAGGGCGAGTCCGGCGTCGGCAAGGAGATGTTCGCGCGTGCCATTCATGGCAGCGGCGAGCGCAAGGCCAAGCCGTTCGTCGCGGTCAATTGCGGCGCGATCCCCGACAACCTCGTCGAATCCATTCTGTTCGGTCACGAGAAGGGTGCCTTCACCGGCGCCACCGAACGCCACACCGGCAAGTTCGTCGAAGCTCATGGCGGCACGCTGTTCCTGGACGAGGTCAGCGAGCTGCCGCTGAGCGCGCAGGTCAAGCTGCTTCGCGCGCTCCAGGAAGGCGCGGTCGAGGCGGTCGGCGGCCGCAAACCCGTGAAGGTCGACGTCCGCATCATCTCGGCGACCAACCGCAGGCTGCTCGAGCGGGTCAAGCAGGGCCACTTCCGGGAAGACTTGTTCTATCGCCTGCACGTGCTGCCGCTGACGATCCCATCGCTGCGCGCCCGGCGCGAGGACATTCCGCATCTGCTCAGGCATTTCCTGGCGCGCTTTGCCGCCGAGGAGAACCGCCCCATCACCGGCATCAGCGGCGAGGCCGTTGCGCACCTTGCCCAGCTCGATTGGCCCGGCAACATTCGCCAGCTCGAAAACGCGGTCTATCGCGCCGTGGTGATGAGCGAGGGCGACCAGCTTGGCCTCGACGACTTCCCTCTGATCGCCTCGCAGCCGCATCCGGGAACAGACATTCCGACCGCGCCGCTGATGCTGGAGCCGATCGCGGCCCCCTCCGTGGTGTCAGGTAATGAAATACCGATCGCGCCGCTGCCCATGGCGGGTGCCCTCTCAATGCTGACCGCGACCGGCGACGTCCGGCCGCTGGAAGACATTGAGAACGAGATCATCCGTTTCGCGATCTCGCATTACCGCGGGCAGATGTCGGAGGTCGCCCGCCGCCTCAAAATCGGCCGGTCCACCCTCTACCGCAAACTCGATGAAGCCGGAGTTCCCGGCCATGGCGGCAAAAGCGGTGAGGAGACGCACTGAGCCGGACGCGAACGGCGGTTCGTCCGGGCGGAGCGATACGACTGTAAGCCGTTCGTATGACGACGGAATTCGACTGCGATTTGAACCGTGACTTGGAAGTGACAGACACAGGGAAAAGCGCGTGGCAGAAGCGCACAATCCGTTGCCAAGAGGCGTGCTTGAAGTCAGTTTGTCGTGAGTTGTCCCGGGTAGCGCTGGCTGCGAAATCGGGGCCTGTATATCGTCCGCGTAAGATTCGTCTGCGTAGGAATCGTTGCGTGCAGGCGTGCAACTTTCGAGAGGCCGGCGCGGTTTAGCCGAAGCTCAATAGGCGATAACGAAGCTGTTCCACGGGGGACAGTTCACCCGAGGGGTGCGACACAATGCGTGACTGTTTGAACCACCGTGCAGGCTTTGACCGTGTCTTGATCACGGTCGCGGCGACCTTCCTCACGGTATCGGCCAGCTCAGCCCTGGCGCAGGATCAGGCGCACAGCAGCGCTGCCGAGCTCGCGATCGAAGCCGCCATCCCGCGCCCCGAACCCGCAAACGTCCCGCCCCCGACCGCATCAGACATCAAGCTCGACACCACCGCCACGGTGGTGGACCCTGCTAAGGAGCCCGCCAAGGAACCCCTGAAGGCCGAATCCGCCCCCGCGCCGGACAAGGTCGAGACCAAGCCTTCCGACGTCGCCACCACGCCCGCCGCCGAGGCGACGAAGAGCGAGACGGCGAAGACTGAACCTGCCAAGACCGAACCTGCCAAGGCCGACACGGCGATCCCAACGCCGGCCGCGCCCGCCACCGCTGCGGCTCCGGCCTCGGAGCCGGTGAGGGCCGCGAGCAACGTTCCCGCGGCCGACCAGCCGGTCGCCGACAAGCTCAAGGACATCATTGGCGCAAAGGCCTCGCGCTATCTCGACCGTAAGAACGAACGCGCTGCGATCGAGAAGTTCTACGGTGCACGCGACTTCGCGCCGGTCTGGAGCCAGGGCGGCAGCCTGACCGCTGCGGCCAAGGGCGTGATCGCACGGCTGAAGGACGCGGCGTCCGACGGTCTCAATCCCGCCGATTACCCGGTGCCGGACTTCGCGGCCGCCACGACACCCGATACGCTCGCCGATGCCGAGCTCAAGCTCACCGCCAGCATGTTCGACTATGCGCGCCAGGCCCAGAGCGGCCGCATGCACTGGTCGCAGGTCAGCGGCGACATCCTCTATCCCGAGCATCCGGTCGATCCGAACGAGGTGCTCGCCAAGGTCACGACCGCGGCGGACGCCTCCGCGGCGCTCGACAGCTACAATCCGCCGCAAAAACTTTACAAGGAGCTGAAGGCGAAGCTCGCGGAGCTCCGCGGCCAGGGCAACGGCCCGGTGATCGAGATCGCCGATGGTCCGGCGCTGAAATACACCCCGGCCGGCAAGAAGCAGGCTGAAATCGTCGTTGAAGATCCGCGCGTGCCGCAGCTGCGCGCCAAGCTCGGCATCACCGAGAACGCCAGCGACACCCGCTATGACGCGGCGGTCGCCGAAGCCGTGCGCAAATTCCAGAACAGCGCCGAGCTCAAGGCGACCGGCATCCTCGACGACAAGACGGTGAGGGCGATCAACGCCCCGAAGCGCGACAAGCAGATCGACGTGGTGCTGGTGAACATGGAGCGCTGGCGCTGGCTGCCGCGCGACCTGGGCGCGCCCTCGCTGGGCGATGCCTATGTCATCCTCAACATTCCCGACTACACGTTGAAGGTGATGCAGCGCGGCCAACAGGTCTGGACCACCCGCGTCGTCACCGGCAAGCCCGGCACGCATGCGACCCCGCTGCTCACCGAGACGATGAAGTACATCACGGTCAATCCGACCTGGAACGTGCCGCCGTCGATCGTCTACAACGAATATCTGCCGGCGCTTCAGCAGGACCCGACAGTGCTCCAGCGCATGGGCCTCAAGCTCGAACAGAACCGCGATGGTTCGGTGCACATCTCGCAGCCGCCCGGTGAAGCCAACGCGCTCGGCCGCATCCGCTTCAATTTCCCCAACAAGTTCCTGGTCTATCAGCACGACACGCCGGACAAGAACCTGTTCGCCCGGGACGAACGCGCCTTCAGCCACGGCTGCATGCGCGTGCAGAACCCGGATCAGTACGCCTCGGTCCTGCTCAACATCGCGATGCCGAACGAGAAGTACACGCCGGAACGCATCCGCAGCATGTACGGCAAGAGCGAGATCGACCTGAAATTCCCGACCCCGATCCCGGTCAACATCACCTATCAGACCGCATTCGTGGACGATGGCGGCAAGCTGCAATTCCGCAAGGACGTCTATGGCCGCGACGCGACCATGATCAACATCCTGAAGAACGGTCGCGGCAAGGATCTCGAGAACGTCGTCGCGCACTCCCAGCCGAGCTATTCACGCCCGGCGACGACACTGCCGAACGGGGTGTTGGCGGCCAACAACGGCGGCTCGTCCGGGCCGAATTTCTTCGAGCGGCTGTTCGGAGCGCCCACCCCGCCGCCGGCCCCGGTCGGCCGCCGGCCGCAGCAGCAGCGGGTATTCACCCGCTGAGCCAGGCCGCCCGGCGCCTGATTTCCTGAAATTCTGCAGTAAAATCAGCGACCTCATCCTCTGGATGGGGTCGCTTAACGTTAACCATTCTCCACCTGACCTCAGGCAGCGGGCGTTTTTTTGCCACACTCACCCGGTTAGGTTCGCGATCTGACTTGGTTTGGGGGCGGGAAGGTCAACCTCGAATTAACCTTCTCGCTTTAACAAAGCGTTCATCCTCTTTCGCGCGCTAACGGGGTTAGCGGGAGAGTCCATTTTGAACGCTCGTCGACTGGGTGGGCTCTAACGTGCTGACTGGAATCGCACGCCAATTCGCTGTGCTGTCGTTGTCCCATGCGGGAGTGAAGGCCGGATCCAGAATCGGCCTCGCTGCCGTATTGCTGCTTGCTGCCGCGGGTTCAGTTCACAACGCCGCCGCGCTCAACGAGACCAAGACGCTCTCCTTCCACCACACCCATTCCGGCGAAGACCTCACCGTCACCTTCAAGCGCGACGGACGCTACGACGAAGCGGCGCTGAAGCAGCTCAACCACTTCCTGCGCGACTGGCGCAGCCAGGACGAGACGGTCATGGACCGTCACCTCTTCGACATCCTCTGGGAAGTCTACCGCGACGTCGACGGCAAGCAGCCGATCCAGATCATCTCCGCCTACCGCTCGCCCGCGACCAACTCCATGCTCCGCCGCCGCTCCTCCGGCGTGGCGCGCTTCAGCCAGCACATGCTGGGGCATGCGATGGACTTCTACATCCCGAACGTGCCGCTGGAGCAGATCCGCTTCGCCGGCCTGCGCCTCCAGCGCGGCGGCGTCGGCTTCTACCCGACCTCCGGCTCGCCGTTCGTACATCTCGACACCGGCAGCATCCGGCACTGGCCGCGCATGACGCATGACCAGCTCGCCCGGGTCTTCCCGGACGGACGCACCGTCCACCTCCCGACCGACGGCACGCCGTTGAAGGGTTATGAGCTCGCCAAGGCAGAGATCGAGCGGCGCGGCAGCGGCGAGGATTCCGGCAGCAAGTCGAATTTCTTTGCCGCCCTGTTCAAGGGCAAGTCGGCTCCGGCCGCGGCGAGCAACGACGAGGATGACGAGGGCGCGCCCGCCCCGTCCGCGAAGACTGTCGCGCCGACCGTGGTCGCCGCCGCGACCAAGCCGGCCGATCCGGTGCCGACGCCGCGCGCCAAGCCGTCAGTCGCGGCG
>NZ_JADPJF010000070.1:309045-312570 GCF_023073295.1 Bradyrhizobium sp. 23
CGTCGCGCTTGCCAAGCCGAAGCCGGCCCCCGTGGCTGACAAGCCGGCCGCCGGCAAATCTGCTGACGCCAAGCCCGAGACCCCCGCCGACATCATCAATGCCCGCGGCTTCTGGGATACCCCGACTGCGCCGCAGCAGGCGACGCCGGCCCAAATTGCTGCGCTGAAGGCACGGCAGGCGCTTGCCGCCGCCACCGATCCGCAGCCGACCGCGAGCGTGTCCAGCGCCGCCTATCAGGCGCTGGCCTACGCGCCGGCGTCCGCCTCCCCGGTCGACCGCGCCAATGTCGTCGCCGCCTCTGCGCCGATCCCGCGCTCCGCCCGTCCCGCCGCCGCATCGCGCAACGTTGCGCCCGCGACCGAGATCAACACGGTGGTCGGCAAGCGCATCGACGGCATGGTCGCAACCGCGACCCGGCTCTCCGCAGCCAAGGGCGAAAGCATCTGGCTCAAGATCGTGATGCTGTCGCCGAGCGCCAGCCGCGCGATGTCGGTCACGCTGATGGGCGAGCTCGACACCGCCGCAATGCGCGCCTACTTCGTCAAGCCGCAGTCCGTGATCGCCATGGGTTTTGCCGACGATCCGATGCAGGGCCTGTCCTGCGACAGTTTCTCGGGCACCGCCACCGCCAAACTCGAGACGACGTCCTTCGTCGTACGGACGGCTTCGCTGCGCTGACGTCTTCGCGCGCCGCTAACGCTTCCTCCGTCGATCCAGATGATACCAGGCAGACCGATAGGTCCTGCTTCGGCAGCTTGCCCGACACCGGCAACAGCAACGCCCTGGTCTGCCGATATTCGAACTGATCGGGAAAGCGTTCACGAAAGGTATCGACCAGCGTCGTCTTGCAGTTGAACAGAATCGCGGCGTGCGCGGAGTCCTTCAGGCGGCCGAGCCGGATCGTGCTGCCACTGCCGGTCTCTTCGGTCAGATAAGCAGGCTCGCCCCATTTCAACGTTTCGGTAAGACGGCCGATGCCTTCATGCGCCGCGGCGGCCGCGAAGATCAGCTCGCGTACCCAAAGCAGCCGCTTGCCGATCGACGCCGGAAAAGCATCGTAGGCACGGCTTACCTCGCGCGGCAGCGGCGGCGCAGTCACCGCGGTCTCCTTCGATCGGCATGGTGTCGCCCTGGCGAAAGCCAGGACGACACCGATAGCTCAGATCATCCCCAGTGCTTGCATGTAGGTCTCAAGGATCGTCTCGGCCTCGGCGCGCTCGTTCGGGTCCTGCTTGCGCATGCGCACGATGGTGCGCAGCGCCTTGACGTCGTAGCCGTTGCCCTTGGCCTCGGCGAATACGTCGCGGATGTCGTCGGAGATCGCCTTCTTCTCTTCCTCCAACCGCTCGATGCGCTCGATGATGGACTTGAGCTGGTCCTTGGCAAATTTCGTCGCGGGCTCGTCGTCGCGGACGGCGGCGGAGGTGGCCATCTTGGTACTCCCAATGGAACTGGCAAAACGAGGTGACGCCGGCATCCTCACCGCGCGTGCTGGTTAGACCCTTAGGGTTCGGACCTCTCGCGTTCAAGGCAGCATCGCGCTCGTCCACAGCGCGCCCACACCTTCCTGCGGCGTGTCGAAGAAAGCGGTTGTGTGATGCGACTCAAAGGCACCGCATATCAGGCTGCCGGCGAGGCCGTTCAGTGCCCCGGATGAACCTTCTTCATGGCATCGAGCTGCTCAGGCGTGGCCGCGCCCTGGTATTTCGACTTCCAGGCCTCATAGGGCATGCCATAGACGGCTTCCCGGCTCTCATCCTTGCTCAAGGCGACGCCTTGGGCGTCGGCGGCGTCCTTGAGCCAGTTGGACAGGCAGTTGCGGCAGAAGCCTGCGAGGTTCATCAGGTCGATGTTCTGGACGTCCGTCCGCGTCTTCAAATGATCGACCAGGCGCCGGAAAGCGGCAGCCTCGAGTTCCGTTCTGGTTTTGTCGTCAATTGCCATGGCTGGATCCCTCGGCTTTGCGAATTGGCTGTGACCTGGATGGGTCACCCTTACGAGATCAGGTGGGGCCTGTCACAGATTTTGCCATATCGCGGCGCAAACGGGCGCGAAGCCGGCTTCAGGCAGTTCCTGGGCCCTACGCCAAATCGTCAATGATCTGATATAGCTTCCGCGACAATGATCGCCGAATCTCCCCGCTCCCGCCTTCGCCTGCTCGCCCGGTTGGTCCCGGTGCTGGTGGTTGGCCTGCTGTACCTCTGGGCCAGCCCGGCTTCCGCCGATTTCCGGCTCTGCAACAACACATCGAGCCGGGTCGGCATCGCGCTCGGCTACAAGGATGCCGAGGGCTGGACCACCGAAGGCTGGTGGAACATCTCGTCGCGCTCCTGCGAGACCCTGCTGCGCGGAACTCTGGTGGCCCGCTTCTATTACATCTACGCCATCGACTATGACCGCGGCGGCGAATGGTCGGGCCAGGCTTTCATGTGCTCGCGCGATAAGGAGTTCACCATCCGCGGCACCGAGGATTGCCTTGCGCGCGGCTATGACCGGACCGGCTATTTCGAGGTCGATACCGGCGAGCAGCGGGCCTGGACGGTGCAGCTCACCGATGCCAACGAACAGCCGTCAAAGCAGCAGCGCGTGCCAGGCCTCCCCGGCCCTGTTGGCCCGGGGGTCCCGGGTTTGCCCAATGGCCCGCCCGGTGGTACGCCCCCCGCCGCGCCTGGCCTCCCGCCAGCTCCCTCGCCCCCGTCTGGAAATAAGCCATGAGGCGTCTTCGCCGTATCAAGATTCTCGCGACCCTTGGACCCGCTTCTTCGGACCTCGCGATGATCCGCCGCCTGTTCGAGGCCGGCGCCGACCTCTTCCGCATCAACATGAGCCACACCCCGCATGACAAGATGCGCGAGCTGGTGGCGACGATCCGCAACGTCGAGAGCAGCTATGGAAGGCCGATCGGCATTCTGGTCGATCTCCAGGGGCCAAAGCTCCGGCTCGGTGCCTTCGCCGAAGGCGCGGTCCAGCTCCAGAATGGCCAGACCTTCACGCTCGATTCCGACAAGGCGCCGGGCGACACCACCCGCGTCCAGCTCCCGCATCCGGAGATCCTGGCCGCGCTGCGGCCGGGCCACGCGCTGCTGCTCGACGACGGCAAGGTGCGGCTGATCGCCGAGGAGACCTCGAAGGAGCACGCGGTGACGCGCGTCGTGGTCGGCGGCCGGATGTCCGACCGCAAAGGCGTCAGCCTGCCCGACACCGACCTGCCGGTCTCGGCGATGACGCCGAAGGACCGCGCCGATCTCGAAGCGGCGCTGGTCACCGGCGTCGACTGGATCGCGCTGTCCTTCGTGCAGCGCGCCGACGACGTGCTCGAGGCCAAGAAGATGATCCGCGGCCGTGCGGCGGTGATGGCCAAGATCGAGAAGCCGCAGGCGATCGATCGCCTCGCCGACATCATCGACGCCTCCGACGCCCTGATGGTGGCGCGCGGCGACCTCGGCGTCGAGCTGCCGCTGGAACGCGTGCCGAGCCTGCAGAAGCAGATGACGCGCATGGCGCGGCGCGCCGGCAAGCCGGTG
>NZ_JADPJF010000070.1:312643-322247 GCF_023073295.1 Bradyrhizobium sp. 23
GATCGCGACCCAGATGCTGGAATCGATGATCCAGTCGCCGGTGCCGACCCGCGCCGAGGTCTCCGACGTCGCCACCGCCGTCTACGAAGGTGCCGACGCCATCATGCTGTCGGCGGAATCGGCGGCCGGCAAATTCCCGGTCGAGGCCGTCTCGACCATGAATCGCATCGGCGAGGAGGTCGAGCGCGACCCGATTTATCGCTCCGTCATCACCGCACAGCGCCCGGCCCCGGAAGCCACCGCCGGCGATGCCATCGCGGACGCTGCGCGGCAGATCGCCGAGACGCTCGACCTGCCGGCCCTGATCTGCTGGACCAGTTCGGGATCGACCGCCGTGCGCGTGGCGCGCGAGCGGCCGAAGCCGCCGATCGTGGCGATCACGCCGAACGTCGCGGCGGGACGCCGGCTGTCGGTCGTCTGGGGCATACATTGCGTGGTGGCAGAAGATGCGCGCGACCAGGACGACATGGTGAGCCGCGCCGGCCAGATCGCGTTCCGCGACGGCTTCGTCCGGGCGGGCCAGCGCGTGATCATCGTCGCCGGCGTGCCGCTCGGCATCCCCGGCACCACCAACATGGTGCGCATCGCCTCGGTCGGCCCCGAGGGCGAAGCGAATATCTAGCTCCGCCGGCACCCGGCAAACAAAAAATGTCGAAAACAACCCCATGCACAGTAGCCGGCGGGTCCGGCGGATGTGCTGAGGTTTTTTGAAAAGGCGAGCTCGAGCAACGGCCTGGGCGCGATCAGGTCCGCCGGTCGATCAGGATGACGTTTTAGGCCCCAACCAGCGCTTTCGCCGTCGGCAGCAGCGTCTGCTGCACGACGAGCCCCCTGGCGCGGGCGTCCATGACGCCGACCGCGCGGAGCGCCAGCAGCGTCACGGTCTGCACGGCATCGCGCATCCTGGCGGGATCGTCGAGATTGTCCGGCGCGAGCGGTCCGACCAGGGCCTCGTGCAGCGCGCCGAGCAGCGCGGTGGCAGCAAGGGCCGTGTCCTGCGCCGGCAGGTGGCCGGCGCGCACGGCGGCGTCGATCCGCGAGGCCATCTCGCCCGCGATCTCGCGCCGGCTGGCGAGACGTGAAGCGCTGACATCGACATCGACCGGCTCGGCCAGGATGCCCCAGGCGAGCCTGCGCTGTGACAGGGTATGGACAGCCACGGTGGTGACCGCCGCCGCCAGCGCCGAGGACGGCCCCGGCGCGGCATCGGCGGCTCGCCGGATCGCCGTGAGCTCGTCGCGGGAGACTTCGGCAATCAACTCGGAGATCAAATCGGCCTTGGAGGGGAAGTAGCGGTAGACCGTACCCGCAGCGACGCCGGCGCGAACCGCGACTGGCGCAATCTGCACCGCCGCCATCCCGCCTTCCGCCGCCGCCTCCCGCGCCGCCGCCAGTATCGCACTGCGCCGGGCCGCAAGGCGCTTCACCACTTGATGCGTCCGCCGATAAACCATGGCGCGCTTCCTGTCCCACACGCCGGTCGCACGCCTTGCGGCCGAACGCTTCGTCACTGATATCGCAAATCGCCCCGCAAGGAGTGAACAACTATTCAGAGTGGATGACAAGGTGCAAATGCATGAAGCGTCACGCAAAAAAAACGCGAGCTCAAACAGCTAAAAACGTCGCGAACTGCTTTGGTGAAGGGGTAACCACGATCGTTACCGCCATCTTAAACCTGCTCCGCGACTGTGCTGCGGTATCGCGATCCCACCTCGGTGCAGCATGGTCGACACGGACGCCCGGACCGCCTGGCAGCTCTTCCACCTGAACTGGCTTCCCATCGCAGCCATGGGCAGCCTGCTGGCGCTGGGCCTCGCCTTCACCGGCCTGAGCCTCGAACCAGTCGCCTATTGGGTGACGCTGGCAGTTGCTGCAGTCTTGCTCGCGCTGGCCTATGGCCACCGCATCGTCAAAGGCGAGCTTGCCGACCCGAAGCTGCTGTTTTCGCTCGGAACGATCGGACAGATCATTCTCACCTGCGCCATCGTCGGACCGCTCAGCTATGTCGCGGCTAAGCTGAACTGGCCGCTGCAGGACCAGGCGCTGCTTGCGATCGACCGTGCACTCGGCCTCGATCCCGAACCGATCGCGCGATACGTCAACGACCATCCCTGGCTCGCGGACTGCCTGGCTCGCGGATATGGGCTGATCAAATTGCCGCTGCTCGGCATTCCCGTCGTGCTGGCACTGACGGCGCACTATATGCGGCTGCAATTGTTCATGCTCGCGATGAGCCTCGCGCTCGCGGTCACCATCGCGATCTCCGCCGTCGTGCCCGCGATCGGCACCTATTGGGGGCTGCAGCTGTCCGCCGCGCATTTTCCCGAAATCAACACCGCGGTCTATGCCGGGCAGTTGCGCGACATCCTCGCGCTTCGCGACGGTAGCCTGCACGAGCTCCAGTTGTTCTTCCTCGCCGGCGTTGTCTCGTTTCCGAGCTTCCACGCCGCATCCGCCGTGCTCTACATGTGGGCGCTGTGGCCGGTGCGCGGCCTCGGCGGCATCGCGGCTGCGCTCAATCTGCTGATGATTGCGGCAACACCGGTGATCGGCGCGCATTACGTCATCGACGTCGCCGGCGGAATCGCAGTCGCCGCAGCGTCGATCTGGGCGGCGAAATTCTATCTCGAATGGCACCGCCGCGCGCAGCAGACGTCTGCCGCGCCTGCGCCGTCGGCGGTCTGGCAGCCCGGCCTCGCGGAATGACAGCCGACAAGTTGCCCTAGGGTCCGCGCGTAGCGGCGTGCCCGCCGGCAACTTTCAATGTTCAATGTTCTCGACGGTGGGAACGCCTGCGCTTTCGGAGCCGCGGCAGACGCTTTGCCGCCCTACAAGCTTGCTACAGCTTCACGACTTCCCAGATCCGGAAATCGTCCGCCAAAAGAAAAGAGCCCCGTCAAGGACGGGGCTCTTTGAATTCGCGATTCGTACAGCGTTACTTGAGGCTGCTCGAGATCGAGGTGAACTTGGCGTTCAACGTGGTGCCCAGGTTATTGACGACAGTGATGATCGCCAGCGCAATGCCGGCGGCGATCAGACCGTATTCAATAGCGGTGGCGCCGGATTCATCTTTCGCAAAACGCGCAACGAGGTTCTTCATAAAGAGCTCCAAATGAGTACACGAGGCTACAACTGATCTGGTCTTTTGGGCTTCCCAGCGCCGCTTGACCATGGAACCGAACGTAGAGGCAAAGAATTGCGCCGCAGTTAATTCGACTGCGGAAACACAGAGCGGTTTGCGTGTATGCGTCGATGGTAAACCGAAATCTAAAACGATCCGTTAAATTGTCGAGACATCAAGCCGGCCCCGCCTCACCGGTTTACCCGGAATTATGACCGCCGTGGTCCAATGTCGATCGCTCGGCACAACGACAAAAACACCAGGACGACGAGGCGGCATGTCCCTTTCCTTTGCCAACAGCATCACGGTGCAGGGTCGTGCGCGAGCCCTGGTGCCGCTGTGCGTCGGTGCGGGCGCCTATCTCTTCTTCGCGTATGTCGGCGACACGCTGCTTCAGGACTCCGACTCGCTCTGGCAGATCAAGATCGGACAATGGATCCTCGATCACCAGGCGCTTCCCTACACGGACTTCTATTCCTTCACCCGTCCGGGGGCGCCCTGGGTTTCGACCTCATGGCTGTCGCAGGTCCTGTTCGCCCTCTCCTATGCGCAATGGGATTGGGCCGGCCCGGTGGTCCTCACCGCGCTTGCGGTCGCATTGTCGGCGGCGATGCTGGTCGGCCTGCTCGAGGCCCATCTGGAAATTCCGCGAGCGGTCCTGTTCGCGATGTTCGCGCTGTTGCTGTCGCTGCACCACGTTCTGGCGCGGCCACACATGCTGGCGCTGCCCGTGATGATCGCGTGGGTCGGCGTATTGATGGCCGCAGCCGACCGCAAGGGCGCCCCGTCATGGTACTGGCTGCCGCTGATGTCCCTGTGGTCGAACCTGCATGGCGGCTTCGTGCTGGGCCTGGCCCTGATCGGCCCGATGTCATTTGTGGCGCTCTGGGGCATGGAGTCCGGCAAGCAGGTCCGACTGCTGTCGCGCTGGTTCCTGTTCGGTGTTGCGGCACTCGCCGCAAGCTGCGTCACGCCTTATGGCTGGCGCACATTGCTCGGCGCGATCAACATCCTCAATCTGGGCGAGCTGCTGACGATCATCTCCGAGTGGGCGCCCGCGAACTTCGCCTCCTTCAACGCATTCGAAGGCGCGCTGTTCGGCCTGATTGCGATCGGGCTGTATCGCGGCCTGACGCTCTCGCCCCCGCGTATTCTTCTGATCCTGCTTCTGACCTGGATGGCGCTCACCCACGTCAGGAGCATCGAGGCCTTCGCCTTCCTGGTGCCGCTGGTGCTGGCCAAGCCCCTCGGCGAACGGTCTGCGCTGCCGCAGCCTGGCACGCAGGGCGGCGAGAGTTGGGCTGCCCGTTACGTCACCGCGACCGGCGCGCTGATGATCGTGGCCGCAGGCTGGACCTCGACCTCACTCTACATGGCGCATCACCGCTTCACCTTCACGATGGATCAGACACCGGTCGCCGCCGTCGATCTGCTCGAGAAACGCAAGGCGCAACGCATCTTCAACGCCTACCAGTTCGGCGGCTATCTGATCTCGCGTGACATCCCGGTCTTCATCGACGGCCGCGCCGAGCTCTACGGCGAAACCTTCGCCATGGACGTCTTCAAGGCCGTGGAGCTCAAGAAGCTCGACAGTCTGACGCGGCTGCTCGACGCGTACCAGATCGACGCCACGCTCATGGTCGCGGACGCACCGGCCGCCCAGGTGCTGGACCACATCAAGGGCTGGAAGCGGCTCTACGCGGACAACATCGCCGTGATCCACGTGCGAACCGGCGGCACAGAGGCCGGCGCGATGCCGGAAGCGGAGTCCTCGAGGGAAGCCGTCAAGTGAGCGCGTCAGCTCAGCAGCCGATATCCGGTCCATCGCGCCGCTGGATCGGAATTCCTCTCGTGATGCTGCCAGCGTTTTCGATCGCAACGCTCTTCGCCTGGGGCGTCCTGATCTCCACCTTCACCCATCCCGGTTGGATCGGGCTGAACCACGTCGCTCCCGGCACCGACTGGATGGTGTTTTACGGCGCCGTCAAATCGTCGCTCGCCGGCAATCTTGCGCTGGTCACCGATGGTGACGCGTTCACGGCCTATCTCAACCAGTCGTTCGCATCATGGCTCACGGTGCCTCTGGAGTTCCGTCCATGGTTCTATCCGCCCGGCTTCCTCGTTCTGCTGCTGCCATTCGCGCCGCTTGGCTTCATCGGCTCCTATGTCGCATTCCAGGCCGCGACCGCAGGCTTCCTGGCCTGGGCGCTTCGCAACCGGTCCGATCAGCCGCAACTGACGCCCTACATCATCGCGGCCGTGCTGGTCTCGCCATCGGCATCTCTCAACCTGGCCGATGGACAATGCGCCTTTCTCGTTGCCGCACTGCTGGTCGCGGGCGTCAGGCTGCTCGGACCGCGACCGCTCCTGGCCGGGGCAATCCTCGGGCTGCTGAGTTTCAAGCCGCAATTCTTCCTGCTCGTCCCGCTCGCGCTAATGGGGGCGCGCCGCTATGGCAGCCTGTGCGCTGCTGCATGCTCGGCATTCGCATTGGCGGCTGCAAGTGCCATGATTTTTGGCGTCGAATTGTGGCTCTGGTGGATACCGCAGGCGTACAACAATCTGGTCAGCCCCGACGCGAAATGGCTGGCCTATGGCCGCATCTGGGGTCACAGCGTGTGGGCCTGCGCGATGCTGCTAGGCCTGCCGGAGCGGCTGGCCTCCATCCTGCAGCTGGCCGCGATCCTTTCGAGCGCGGCGGCAACGTTCGCGGTCTTTCGCTCCTCGCTCCGTACCAACAACAAGCTGATCGTACTGCTTGCGGCAACCGTGCTGGCAGCCCCGCATTCGGGCCCTTATGACGCGACGCTGCTGACGGTCGCCGTCGTGCTGTGGCTTGCCGCATCGATCGATGCTCCACGCTTTCGCGACTGGCTGATCGGGCTCGGCATCTGGATGGTGCCGTTGCTCAGCCCGGCGGTGTATATTCCGGCGGGACGACTATCGCCGCTCCTCATCGTCGCTCTCATCGGCGTCGTGTTCGGCGCGTTGCGCAGTCCGGCAGGGTCTGGCGAGCCGGCAATGTCGCCGCATTCCTGAATCCAATCTGCGGCTGGCGATGCGGGCGCCGAAGTGATGACGCAAACTCCGGAGCGTGTGCCACCACTTCTAGCGTGATTGGCGAGAGATGGTGGGCCCGGCGCTTAGGCACCTTTGCCTGCCGTACTTCTGAGTTTCCAGTGCAACTGCATCAAAATCGTCAATGCGAGCGCAGTGAAGCAAATCCAGACTGTCACCGCGGATCTATTCTGGATTTCTTCGCTGCGCTCGCAATGACGGGCGCTGAGTTGGCACCACCCGCAAATCACCATCACCAACAAAAAACGCGGCGTTTCCGCCGCGTTTTTCAATTCGATCTGCCGTACGCGATTACGCCTGCGGCTGCGGCTCCAGGCCGGGATCCGGATCGGGTCGCGGGCGCGACTTGCCGGCCGGCGGCACGGCCGAGGCGCGCGGTGTGGTCGGCTCGAGCACGGATTCGCGGTTCGGCTTCTTGCCCTTGAGCAGGTCGATGATCTCGTCGCCGGAGAGCGTCTCGAATTCGAGCAGGCCCTTGGCGAGAGCTTCGAGATCGGCGCGCTTCTCGGTGAGAATACGCGTTGCCTCGTTATAGCCTTCTTCGACGAAGCGCCGGATCTCGGTATCGATCTTCTGAACCGTCGCTTCCGATGCGTTCTGGGTGCGCGACACCGACATGCCCAGGAAAACCTCGTCCTGATTCTCGCCGTAGGACACGGTACCGAGCGCCTCGGACAGGCCCCAGCGCGTCACCATCATGCGCGCCAGACGCGTCGCCTGTTCGATGTCGGACGACGCACCCGAGGTTACCTTCTCGCGACCGAAGATCAGCTCTTCGGCGACGCGGCCACCCATCATGATGGCAAGGCGCGAGGTCATCTGCTCCAGCGACATCGACAGCTTGTCACGCTCGGGCAACTGCATGACCATACCCAGCGCACGCCCGCGCGGAATGATGGTCGCCTTGTGGATCGGATCGGTCGCGACGACGTTGAGGCCGACGATGGCGTGGCCGCCCTCGTGATAGGCCGTCAGCAGCTTCTCTTCCTCGGTCATGACGAGCGACTTGCGCTCGGCGCCCATCATCACCTTGTCCTTGGCTTCCTCGAACTCGGCCTGGGTCACCATCCGCTTGTTGCGGCGGGCGGCGGTGAGCGCGGCTTCGTTGACGAGGTTCATCAGGTCGGCGCCGGAGAAACCCGGGGTGCCGCGCGCGATGGTCTTGAGGTTGATATCCGGCGCCAGCGGCACCTTGCGGACGTGGACCTTGAGGATCTGCTCGCGGCCGACGACGTCCGGGTTGGGCACCACGACCTGACGGTCGAAGCGGCCGGGACGCAGCAGCGCGGGATCGAGCACGTCGGGACGGTTGGTCGCGGCGATCAGGATCACGCCCTCGTTGGCCTCGAAGCCGTCCATCTCGACCAGCAACTGGTTCAGCGTCTGCTCGCGCTCGTCATTGCCGCCGCCGAGGCCGGCGCCACGGTGACGACCGACGGCGTCGATTTCGTCGATGAAGATGATGCAGGGCGCGTTCTTCTTAGCCTGCTCGAACATGTCGCGGACGCGGCTGGCGCCGACGCCGACGAACATCTCGACGAAGTCAGAACCCGAAATGGTGAAGAACGGCACGTTGGCTTCGCCCGCGACCGCACGCGCGATCAGGGTCTTGCCGGTGCCGGGAGGTCCGACCAGCAGCACGCCGCGCGGAATTCGGCCGCCGAGGCGCTGGAATTTGCCGGGGTCGCGCAGGAATTCGACGATCTCCTGCAGGTCCTGCTTGGCCTCGTCGACGCCCGCGACGTCCTCGAAGGTGACGCGGCCATGCGCTTCAGTCAGCATTTTTGCGCGCGACTTGCCGAAGCCCATCGCCTTGCCGGCGCCGCCCTGCATCTGCCGCGACAGGAATATCCACACGCCGATCAGCGCGATGAAGGGCAGCCAGGAGACCAGCAGCGAGACGAACCACGGCACGTTGTCGCCGGGCGGCTTCGCGGTGATCTGCACCTTGCTGTCATAGAGGCGCTTCACGAGCGTCGGATCGCTCGGCGCATAGGTCTGGAAGCTCGAGCCGTTGGTGAAGGTGCCGTGAATGTCCGGCCCCTGGATTACGACGTCGCGCACATTGCCGCGGTCAACCTCGCTCAGGAGCTGGGAGAAGGCGATGTCCTGCGAGGAGGCGCGCTGACCCGGATTCTGGAAGAGCGTGAACAACGCCAACAGCAGCAGGACAATGATGACCCAGAGGGCGAAATTGCGCAGATTGGCGTTCATCGATCTTCCTTCGTGGTCGCGCGGATCGCGGCCTGAGCCTTGGGCAGTTATTTGGGCAGCGCGAGGAAATCCCCAAGGAATCCTCTCGGTTAGACGCATACAATCTAGGTGTCGCTCCGGTCGCTGCCAAGGGAACGAGATGGGACTATTTAGCCCATCTTAGTCCGATTCCCGCTGAAATAATGGCGCCCGGATCCGGGTTTTTCCTGCCTGGTTAAGGTGTCCTCACGGCGCGGTCTCGAAATGGCCGGTGCCATGATCCGCCCTTATCCACCCTTGATCCACCCTTGCGCCGGGCCGGCGCCGGGGCGATGCGGATACGTCCCCCGGCAAGGCTGATCAAGGCTCCCGCAAGCGTCTGCTTCAGGGCCGGCCGGCCATTTGCGGGTGCGCGGGCACTTGCGGCAATGGCCTGATCGAGCACGGCCAGGAGGGATTCGACCTTGCCGAGTTCCGCCGGCCCCTCATGCCCGAACGCGTTGATGGCCCGCAGCAGGATCCGCAGCCGGACCTCCTCCGGCAGGGCGGCAAACCCGGAGGCCTCGAAGCTTCGAACGCCGGCCTGCGGCGCATCGCCGCGATCCCGCAAACGGAGGAAGCGCTCGGCTCCATCGGTCAGCACCTCGACGGCCAAATTGGCGCGCGCCAGCCTTGCCGCGAGCCGAGCCAGGCTGCGGGCATCACCGCCCTCCGCCGCGAGCTGCGGCAGCAGCGCACGCAGCCGCGGCCGGGTAAAGGCAGCGTCGTGGTTGGTGGGATCGTCGGCAAAGCCGATCTTCGCCCGCTTCAAGGTCGCGATCAGCTGCGACTTCGGAACATCGAGTAGTGGACGCGCAAGAACGACGCCGTCGCGCTCGGTGAGACGGGCCATCGCCGACAGCCCGGCTAATCCGCTGCCGCGCACAAGCCGCATCAACAGGGTCTCGGCCTGGTCGTCGCGGGTGTGGGCGGTCAGCACGTGGCTCGCACCGGCGAGGCGCGCGGCCTGCACAAGCAGGCGGTAGCGAGCTTCGCGCGCGGCGGCCGGCAGTCCCGTTTTCGGCTTTGCCCCGCGCCAGCGCACGGTCCGGTGCGGCAGGCCAAGCCCGGTTGCGAGACGCTTGACCGCGCGCGCCTCGCGCGCCGCCTCCGGCCGCAAGCCGTGGTCGATGGTGACTACGGTGAGACGCGGGCCGCGCGAAAGGCTGCGAT
>NZ_JADPJF010000070.1:322333-330973 GCF_023073295.1 Bradyrhizobium sp. 23
CAAGCCACATCAGCGCCACCGAGTCGGGCCCGCCGGAGACCGCGAGCAGCAGTCCCTGCGCGCCTTTCAGGCCTGCGAAGAGGCGCTTGGCCTCACGCGCCGAGATCGGTGAATTGTCCTCTGACATGACACTGCAATCGTCCGCGGATGGACACTGTTTAGCGCAGCGCCATCCGTCTTGTCAGGATCAATCGCCGCGCCTCAGCACTTCACCCGCTTCTGCTCGCGGTCGACCGCAGCTTTGACGCCGGCGGAAGCGCGCGGATATTTGCGCCCGACTTCACCGAAGGCGGCACACGCCGCCTCCTTCTCCTTCAGCGCCGCCAGCGACTGGCCGAGCCGCAGCAGGGCATCCGGTGCCTTGGCGGATTTGTCGTATTTCGTGGTGACGGCGAGGAAGGCTTCCGCGGAGTCGCGATATTGCTGGCGCTGGAAATAGCTCTCGCCGAGCCAGTATTGCGCGTCACCGAGCAGCGGGTCGCTCGGATATTTCTGCGAGAAATTCTTCATGGTCTGCTCGGCCAGCGCGTAGTCCTTGCGCTGCATGTAGCCGATTCCGAGGTCGAATTCGTCGCGCGGCGTTGCCGAGGGCGGCAGGGTCGCAAGGCCCGTGCCGCCTGATGGCGCGGGAGAGCCGGATGAGACCGGCGGATAGCCGGGCTGCGCAGCCTGAGGCCCGACCGCCTGCGGATAGCGGGGGCCGCTGTTGGCGAGATCAAGCGGTTCGCCGGCGCCACGGCCGCCGGGCGCGCCGCTCGGGGCACCTGCAGGCATCGGTTGCTGCCCGCCGCCGAGCGCGCGCGGCGCACCCGGCGCATTCGGACTCTGGTTCGGGTCGAAGGCATCGCCGCGGCGGCGCGTGCCCGGCGCGCCGGGCGCAGGCTGCTCCTGAACGATCGGTGCCGGAGAGGCGATCTGCGGCTGCTCGTAATTCGGCTGGGCCGCTTGCTGGTGCGGCGGCTGCTGGCGATAGGCCGGCGCGGCTTGTGCGGGCGGCATGGCCGCGACATTGGGCTGGACCGGCGTCTGGCCGGGCGAAGCTTGCGCGCCGCCCTCGAGCGCTCTTAGCCGCTCTTCGAGCTGGCGGTTGCGATATTGCAGCTCTTCGTTCTGACCGGTGAGCTGGCGCAGCTGGTTCTCCAGCCGCTCGATCCGCATCTCGGGATCTGCATCGTCCGATTGTGCGAGGGCGGGCGAGCACAACGAAAGCAGCGCGGCGATCGCCACGGTGCCGGTGAAGACCTTAAATCTGGATGACATCTTGCCCTGACGACGAAAGCGAAATGGCCTGCGACCGAACATTCGACGCGCCACACATTGAAGGGGAGTACGCCAAAACTGTGACTGTAACAAACGGGTTTCTGTCACAGATCGCTGAAACGAAACCGGCGCCCGAGAGGGCGCCGGCATAATCGCTATCTGAAGATGAACGGCGCCTGACCGATCGTCAGGAGCTCGCGTTCAGCACGGTGACGGCGCGGCGGTTCTGCGACCAGCAGGAGATGTCGTTGCAAACGGCCACCGGCCGCTCCTTGCCGTACGAGATCGTGCGCATGCGGTTCGGATCGATGCCGCGCGAGGCGAGGAACGAACGCACCGATTGGGCGCGGCGAGCGCCGAGCGCGATGTTGTATTCGCGGGTGCCGCGTTCGTCGGCATGACCTTCGACGGTGAAGCTGTAGCGCGGATAGCTCTGGAGCCACTGCGCCTGCTTCTCCAGGGTCACGATCGCCTGCGGGGTCAGATCGGTCTGGTCGCTTTCGAAGAACACGCGGTCGCCGACATTGACGACGAAGTCTTGCTGGCTGCCCGGCGTCGCCGCGTTGGCCATCGCATCCGTGGCAGAGTTCTTGTTGGCGCAGGCACCCATCGACAACGCGACGGCAAGCACCGCGGCCAGCTTCAATCCCTGGAGGATGCGCATAGGATGTTTCATTCCGGAGCCTCCACGCTCACGTTTCGTCCACTGCTGTCCGGTCTACAGGGGGTTGGTTAAGCGAACGTTCCGTCAACCTTGATGGAACCTTGCCACAGCCGGTCAAATGCCCCCAACCAGCGAAAAGCAACCGTCATGGTTAATGGGTTGTAAATGTGGCGCGACGGTGAAGGCAAGCCGCAACGACCGGCAAAAACCGCGGCCTTTGCTGGAATTTTAGGCTCGTCGCGTGGGGCCTAGCGGGCAGAACCCGTTGCCGAGACGGCTACGTCCGGGGGCCGCTGCGTGGCCAGCGACACCGGGCGCGCGGCAGCCTGGCGGGGGCTGCTGCGTTGAAACAGCATGCGCCGCTCAAACGCGCTGGAGCGCATGATCGGAAAGCGCGTCAGGACCTTTTCCCGCTGGTTCCGGAAATCGGACGCCATCAGCACGGCCTTCTTGGTGGGCCAGCCCGGAAACCCGCGTGGCTCCGGTGAAATGGTCTCGTGCAGGAAGATGCGACGATAAAACGCCTGGTGGTCGGTCCGGATCATGGCCAGCCCGGTATCGGCGTTGAAATGATCGCAGGCCACAAAGGCCAGCCGCACCGTCAGATAGGGCAGCTCCGGAAAACGCTGGTGCTTTTCGGGATCGGCAACAAACCGGCATGGATCGATGAGAACTTCGCCGCGGTCGAGGCGGGGATGCAGCACGTCGCCAAACACTTCGGTCGTGTAGGACATCCGCCAGTCCGACGTCAGGACGTGAATGCGAACGGAGCTGCAGAGCTCTCCATCGACATAGACCCCGAAATTCCAGGTGTTGGGCGCATCGTCGAAGCGATCGGTTACGCGCCGCGACTCCGACGGCTCGATCAGACCGGCGTGCAGATAGGCCCGGTACCGCATCAAATAGAGGTTGTCTCGGTCCTCGGGAGTTTCGATCAGGCGGTAATCGATGCGGTCAAACAGAGCGGCTCCCCGCGGAAGGAGCACCGTTTGCGGTTCAGCTCCAGACGTCATCCAGTACCCCTACACTCCAAAGCAACTTCTGCGAGTGTGAGGAGATTAATGGTTCATTAACGGAATTGCAAAGGCTTAGAAACGTTAGGGTTAACCTTTGCAGCCCGCAAAAACACGGGCGAACGAGAGCTAAATGCGTTGAAGGAGCGAGGCGGAGAAAGATCAGGCGATCGATCGCGAGGACACCATGACGATGTGGTCCTCAGCCCCGCGGCGGCCATGCGAGGCATTGAGCAATTGGCGAATCCGGACTGCCGGCACCGGCCGGCTGAACAGATAGCCCTGCCCTTCGGTCACGGTGCCGTCGGCGCTGATCAACTCGAGCTGATCATTGGTCTCGATGCCCTCGACCACGACCGCCATGCCGAGATCGGCCGACAGCCGCGCTACGCCGCGCAGCAGCGTCAGCGGCCGGTCGGCATCGATGCCCTCGAGGAAGGAGCGGTCGATCTTCACCTTCTGCATCGGGAAATTGTGCAGGTAGCTGAGGCTCGAATAGCCGGTGCCGAAATCATCCAGCGAAATGCGCACGCCGATCGCATGCAATTGCGACAGGATGTCGTGCGTGAGCTGGGTGTTGCGCAACAGGGAGGATTCGGTGATCTCGATCTCCAGCCGATGCGCCGGGAGCCCCGAAACCTCGAGCGCGTAGCGGATTTCGCTCAAGACGTCGCGCTGGTGGAATTGCTGCGGCGAGAAGTTGACGGCGACGCTGACGCCCTCCGGCCATTTCATGCATTCCATGCAAGCGCGGCGCAGGATCCAGCGGCCGAGATCGACGATCAGCCCCATGTCCTCGGCGACCGGGATGATGTCGATCGGCGAGACCGTGCCGCGCACCGGATGATTCCAGCGCAGCAGCGCCTCGCACGTCGTGATCTTGCCGGATTTCAGATTGACCAGCGGCTGATAGAACAGCTCGAACTCCTCGTTGGCGAGCGCCTTGCGCAGATCGAGCTCGAGGATGCGGCGCGCCTCGACGGTCGCCGCCATCTCGTCGCGGAAGAAGCAGAAGGTGCCGCGGCCGTCGGCCTTGGCCCGGTACAGCGCCATGTCGGCATTCTTGAGCAGCGTGTCTGCGCTGATGCCCTCCGGCAAGGTCAATGCGATGCCGACGCTGGCGCCGATCTCGACCAGATGATTGTCGATGCGGTAACGCTCGCTCAGCCGTTCGACGATCCGGCGCGCCAGCGCAGCGGCGTCCTCGGGCGAGGAGATGTTCTCCTGGAACACGACGAATTCGTCACCGCCGAAGCGGGCGACGAAATCCTCGGGGCGCAGCATCTCGCGCAGACGGTTGGCGACCGCGCACAGGAGCTGGTCGCCGCAGGGATGGCCGAGCGTGTCGTTGACCTGCTTGAACTGGTCGAGGTCGACGAACAGCAGCGCGGACAGGCGCTCGGCGCCGTGCGAGATCGCCAGCAGCCTTTCGATCTCATCGCGGAAATGAACGCGGTTGGGCAGCGCGGTGAGGTCGTCGTAGCGCGCCAGATGCGTGATCTTGGCCTCGGCGCTACGTCGCTCGGTAATGTCCTCGAGCAGCACCACCGCGCCACCGTCAGCCATCGGCTGGACAGTCCAGGACAACGACCGGTTTCGCTGCGTATCGGGATCGGCGGTGATGATCTCCTTGGCTTGCGAACTCTCGATGTCCGCGACGATTCGCTCGCCGCTCCCAGCGGAGATGGATCCCGCGCTCACGCACGCCGCGACGATGTCACGCGCGTTGACCCCGCGCTGCGCGAGACCTTCCGGCAGATTCATCATTGCGCCGAAGCGGTGGTTCATGACCGCCAGCTGTCCGTCGACGCGGAACATGCAGAGGCCGTGCGGCATGTTGTTCAGAGCCGTATCGAACTGGCCGGCGAGCGCGGCTTCACGCTCACGTGCCACGACCGCTCCCATGAAGATTCGATGCAGATTCACCGAGAGCTGCATGATCGCCATCAGGAACGCGGCGCTGACCAGCGCCATCGCGATGTAGTAGGGTGTTCCACGCAGCGCCAAGGCAAGCACGGCCGGGCCGAAGATCAGCACGGCCTGGAGGTGGAAGATCGCAGGCCGGCCATATGCCCTGCCCGCGCCGCCTGCCGCGATTCCGGTCGTGACGGACAAGGCGATCATGTGGGCCACGGCGTCGTCCGTGGCCAACAGGGTGGTGGCGCACCAGATGCCGATCGCAGCCGCCTGGATCTTTGCTCCGATCTGATAGCGCTTCTGCCAGCGTGCGGCCGCCTCGACGGTCATGACCGCGTGACGTGCCTGATAGAGGCGCAGGTCGATCGCCCGCGCGGTCCCGGCCAGGATCAGAAGTGCGACGCACGCCCAGATCAGCGGCTCGCCCGTCCTCAGCGCGGTGAGGGCCGCACCAATCGACACGAAAATGAGTCCCGCCAGCAACGGGCCAGGCGCTTCGAACAGCGAATCGATTTGCGCCGCCGAAGTTTTCGGCGGCCGCTGTTCCGGCTCTCCGCTCTGACTTGCAAACTGCATCTGGTGTTTACGCGCGTCCTGTCTGGAGCGCAGTTTTACCGATCCGGTATGAAGTCTTTCTGAGGGAACATCGTTAAAGTCGAGTTGTTTTGAATGACCAATAGTCGGAATACATCAATAGAAACAAACCCATGGGAAAAGTTTGCCTAGTGCAACCTTAAAGAACAATTATCGCGGGGAAACATCTCGCCAAGTTTTCGGAAAAGGCGCGCGGTCAAATCATCGCGCGCCGGGGGCGGCGGCTAGCCCGATGTCGAGGACAAGAGCGGCGACCATGCCGGGTCGGAGGCGAAGCCCGGCGTCGGCACTTTCAGCTCGTTGCGCCCCGAGATGTCGACGGAGAACAGCGACGGCCCGCCGCTGCCGCCCGGATCGCGGAAGAACATCAGCACGCGGCCGTTCGGCGAGAAGGTCGGACCTTCGTTATGATAGCCGGAGGTGAGAAGCCGTTCGCCGGAGCCGTCCGGCTTCATCACGCCGATCGAAAACTGCCCGCCACCTTGCCTGGTGAAGGCGATGTAATCGCCCCGCGGCGACCACACCGGCGTCGAATAGGTGGCGTTGTTGTCGTCCTTGGAGAAAGAGATGCGCTGCGCCGCTCCGCCGCCCGCGGCCATGACATAGATCTGCGATCTGCCGCCGCGATCGGACTCGAAGCAGATGCGGGTGCCGTCCGGGGAGTAGGAAGGCGAGGTGTCGATCGCGGGCGTGTCGGTGAGGCGCGTGGTCGAGCGCGAGCGCAGATCCATCACGAACAGGTTGGAATTGCCGCCCTGCTGCAGACTCATGATGACGCGCTGGCCGTCCGGCGAGAACCTCGGCGCAAAGGTCATGCCGGGGAAGTTGCCGACGATCTCGCGCTGGCCGGTCTCGATGTTGAACAGGTAGACCTTCGGATCGCCCTGGCCAAATTCCATGTAGGTGATCTCTTGCGAGTTCGGCGAGAAGCGCGGCGTCAGCACGAGGTCGGAGCCGCGGGTCAGATAGCGCACATTGGCGCCGTCCTGGTCCATCATCGCGAGCCGCTTGACGCGGCGCTCTTTCGGCCCGGTCTCGTCAACGAACACCACGCGGCTGTCGAAATAGCCCTTCTCGCCGGTCAGCTTCTCATAGATCTGGTCGGAGATGATGTGGGCGATGCGACGCCAATATTCCGGCGAGGTGAAATATTGTTGGCCGGCGAGCTGCTGGCCCGTGACGACGTCCCACAAGCGGAATTCAGCCTTGAGGCGGCCGTCCGGCTGCCGCGTCATGCGGCCGGTGACGAGGGCCTGCGCGTTCAGGGTCTTCCAGTTCTCGAACTGCGGCGCGACGTCGATGTTGCTGATGCGCTCGATGAAGGCGGCCTGGTCGACCGGCGCAAACAGGCCCGAGCGCTTCAGATTGTTGGTGATGACCTGGGTGACGCCGTTGCCGACGTCACCGTCGGCCGGCGAGCCCGGCACAAAATTGGTGATCGCAATCGGAATCGGCCGAAACTCGGTGGGATCGATGCGGAGCCGTCCCTGCGGCTGCTGGGCCAAGGCTTGTCCGCCCCCCAGCATCGCGAGCGTCGATCCGGTCAGGGTCATGAAGCGGCGGCGGTTCATCGATCGAACGTCATTCATCGCAAAATTCTTTTGTTCGGATGTCACAACATGTCTTTCAGGCCGAAAGTCATCGGAATGAGCTTCCAGCTCTCGTATTGCTGCTTCGGCATGAACGAATAGACCTGACACTGCACGATGGCGCGTCTGGCACTCTCCGCCACCGCCTGTGCGATCGATCGCGACGGTCCCCTCACCGCGACGACGATCGGCTCGGACGCGAGCGATCCGTCGATCTTCATGGGAATGTCGATGTCGGCTTCGTATTGATCCGCATCCTGGCCGTTATAGGTCGGCGTGAAGCAGCGCTTCACCGCCCCCTGGAACGCGCCCCGCCAGGTCGCAATGTTGTTGGCGGCCGTTCCGGTCGTCGATCCCAGCGAGGCCGACGCATTCAGCGTCGAGCCGGCGAGTTCGTGCCGGGTCGCGGCGCGCTTGTCGAGATCGCGCTGGATCTGCGCGGGATCGAAGCTGCGCTCCTTGGGCTTCGGCAGCTGCTGTTGCGGCTGCACCGCCGCGACCTTTTGCTCCGGCGGCTTGGGCGGCGGCTTCTTGGTTTCGAGCTTTTTCTGCAGCTCGGCGATCGGATCTTCCTTGGCCGGGTCAGGCTTTTTTTCCGGCGGCTTCGGTTCTTCCTTGGGCTTCGCCTCAGCGACGGGCTTGGGCGGCTCGGGCTTCTTCTCGACCGGCTTCTCCACGGGTTTTGGCGGCGGCTCCGGCGTCGAGTTGGTCTTGATCAGCTCTTTCTTCTCGGTGACCTTGCCGACAGCGTCTTCCTCGGGCTTGGCTTCCGCGATCTTCTCGACCTTCGGCTTCGGCTCTTTCTTGTCGCCGGTCTTCTGCCCCGACATCATCTGCGCGAGTTGATCGGTGGAGATGATGTCGATCGGCAGCGACTCTTCCGCCGGCACAAAAGCCCTGCTGCTAAAGGTGACGAGCCCCCATCCCAGCACGAGGACGTGGAGGGCAATCGACGCAACGAGTGTCTTGTCGACCTTCACCTTCACGGTTTACCCCTGATCCGCTTCCGTGACGAGCGCCAGCTTCTTGAAGCCTGCGCCGGACAACTGGCCCATGACCTTGGCCACCGTCCCGTAATCCGCCTTCTTGTCGGCACGCAAATAGATGCGTTCCTCGAGCCCGCCGCGCGCGTCCGTGATCGCCTTCAGCTTGGGGATCAGTTCGTTGATCGCGATCTCGGCGTCGTTGATGAACACCTTGCCCTTGATGTCCACCGACATCTGGATCGGCTTCTGGTCGTTGTTTTCGAGGCTCTTGGCCTGGGTCTGCGGCAGGTCGAGCGGCACGCCGACCGTCAACATCGGCGCCGAGACCATGAAGATGATGAGCAGCACCAGCATCACGTCCACCATCGGCGTGACGTTGATTTCGGCCACGACCGGCTTGCGCCGGCCACGGCGCCCACCGCCTCCGGACGAACTCGCAACGTTCATGCCCATGGTCTGGTGCCCAAATTGCCCTTCACACTATACATGCCGTCCGTCAGCCCCGCTCGTCGATCTGGCGCGACAGGATGGCTGAAAATTCATCGGCGAAGCCTTCGAGCCGCTGGGCCTGCCGGTTCACCTCGGAGGTGAACTTATTGTAGAAAATAGTGGCAGGA
>NZ_JADPJF010000070.1:331083-338208 GCF_023073295.1 Bradyrhizobium sp. 23
GGTCGCAAACAGCGCCTCCGCGATGCCAGGGGCCACCACCGCCAAAGAGGTGTTTTTCGACGCCGCGATCGACTGGAAGCTCGACATGATGCCCCAGACGGTGCCGAACAGGCCGACGAAGGGGCCTGCGGAGCCGACGGTGGCGAGCACCAGCAGCCGGCGTTCCAGCCGCTCGACCTCGCGGGCGATCGAGACATTCATGACCTTGTCGATGCGCATCTGAAGGCCTGCGACCGAGCGGGCCTGGCTCTCGAACGAACGCTTCCACTCGCGCATCGCGGCGACGAAGCAGGCCGCCATGGAATGTGTCGGCTTGGCCGAGAGCGTGCGATAGAGGTCCTCGATCGACTCGCCGGACCAGAAAGCCTGCTCGAAACGGTCCATCGAGCGGCGGGTGCGGGCAAACAGGAAGATCTTGTCGATGGCGATCGCCCAGACCCAGACCGAGCAGGCGAGAAGCCCCAGCATCACCGCTTTCACGATCCAGTGAGCCTGCCAGAACAGCGCGATCAGCGACACGTCCGCGGAAGCGGCAACCGGAAGGGCTGACTGAGCCACGTCGGCCGGATTCATAAGCAGTATCCTCTCAAGGCGATCGTTACCTGATGTCCCGACCTAATGTCCCGGCCAGCAAATGGCCGCCGGTTCCCCAATAGCCGCGCTAGAACCGGCGCGGCCGGCAAGCCCGCTCAAAGCCTTGTCTTTCTGGGGTGCAGGGCTCGTCCAAAGCCGGCCGCCTGCATTCCCTGCCAAGATGTCAAAACTATGGGCCCGACCCCAAGGCTCAGACTTCAGGCTTTGGGCGCGCGATTGTCCGCAATTACCAGAGCCCGGCGATGGTTAATGCTGGGTTACCGCAGACGAATTTGAGTGCGGGAAAGGGAGGTCGCACAGGGGGATGGGAGGCGCGGCGGGCGGGCCGTGTTCCCGACGGGACGGTGCGCTGCGCCCGGGACAGCAGAGTTCCGCTTTCCCGTGCGCATCAGGAGCGGAGCCCGCTATCCCGGTCAGAGGAACCAGCCTCCGTCCGAAAAATTGTCTGGAAAATCACTTCTCGCGAGGTTTTGCCATGAGCATCAACCCCAAGACGACCGCCGCGGTCGGCGATCATCCGCTCCACCCCATGATCATCCCGTTCCCCGTCGCCTTCCTGGTCGGCGCGCCCATCGCCGATCTCGCCTTCATCGGCACCGGTGACGGCTTTTGGGCCAGAGCCGCGATCTGGCTGATCGGCGCCGGTATTGTGATGGCGCTCGTTGCGGCCGTGGCCGGCTTCACCGACTTCTTCAGCGACGCCCGCATCCGCAGCCTCAATGACGCCTGGTATCACATGATCGGCAATCTCGTAGCCGTCGTGCTGGCCCTGATCAATTTCTACCTCCGCTACGCGCAAGGCGCGGAAGCTGCAATCAAGCCGTGGGGCGTGGCGCTGTCCCTGGTCGTGGTCGGCATTCTGCTTTTCACGGGCTGGAAGGGCTGGGAGTTGGTCTACCGGCATCACGTCGCGGTGCTGGACGCGCCGGGCCAGACCAGTTCGGAGCCGGTCAGCCCGCGTCATGGCGGCGAGAGCCGCCGCCGCGCCGCGTGAACGAGGAGCACGTCGCCTGATGACGTGACGGCGAGTCAGGCCGCGGAAGCGGGCTCTGGGCAATTGGTCAGCCGCGCCGGATTGCCGATTGCGGTGCAGCCCCGGGGCACGTCGCTCGTCACGACGGTGTCGGCGCCGATCTTTGCAAAATCGCCGATTCTGACGTTGCCGAGAATTGTCGCGCCGGAGCCGATGAACACGCCGCGACCAATGCGAGGCGAGCGCGCCGGCAGTTCCGTGCCACGACCGATGCTGACGTTCTGAAGGATGGTGGCCTCGTCGCCGATCACCACATCGGCACCGATCACGATGCCGGTGGCGTGGTCGAGATACACCGACGATCCCAAGCTCGCCGCCGGATGAATGCTGACCTGCAGGACGTTCGACGCCTCGTTCTGAAACAGCAGCGCCGCGTCACCATGGTCGTGATGCCAGAGCCAGTTCGAGACGCGCCACGCCTGCAAGGCGACGTAGCCCTTCAAGTGCAGCAGCGGCGCCAACACTCCGCTGATGGCGGGATCGCCAAGCACGATGGCCTGCAAGTCGCGGCCGGCCGCCTCGATCAGATCCGGCTGACCATTGAAGGCGTCGCGGGAAAATGTCGTGAAGCGCGCGCGTTCGACCTCGCTGTCGCCAAGCCGGCGTCCGATCAGGTCGGACAGTGCGGCGGTAAAATCGTCATGGACGAGGATGAGTCCGACAAGAGCCTTGCCGAATATGGCGTCGGCTGCCGCGGTGCGCTGCGCCTCGTCGCGGATCTTCTGCCAGAGGGTTTCGCTCGCCATCATCGCCGCTTCCGCCATCGTTGCTGCCTGCGGTATTTTGACGCTTCCTTTTCACTGTCGGCTATAGGCCGTCGGCAGCCCGCGCGCCACGCACCCCGTGAGGCTACGAGCTTGCATGCCAAGCAGTCGGGATCATATATATGGAGGCAGCCGAGTTCCGCCCGTAGCTATGGTCTCAGGTTCGTGCTGCCGCGCTGGCCCGGGTTGCTCAGGCAAAGCATCTCGTTCAAAGCCCCGCAGTGGTCCGCCATCCCCGGGATTGTCGCACACAGCGGCCCTCAGTGCTGCCGAAGCGAATCCCGAATCCCCGTCCTCCAAGGTCACGCCAATACATGTCGCCCAACGCCCCCGCTGACGACCAACACGACGACATCATGTATCCCTCCGCCCTGCCGTTCCTGCTGGTCCATCTCGGCTGCATTGCTGCGATCTGGACCGGCGTTACCTGGCAGGCCATCGCGATCTGCGCCTCACTCTATGTCGTCCGTATGTTTGCGATCGGAGCAGGCTACCACCGCTATTTCTCCCATCGGGCTTTTGCGACCGGTCGAGTGTTTCAGTTCATCCTGGCCTGGCTTGCGCAAAGCACCGCGCAGAAAAGCGTTTTGTGGTGGGCGGCCAAGCATCGACATCATCATCTGCATTCCGATACCGAAGACGACGTGCATTCGCCGCGTCATCGAGGCTTCCTCTACAGTCATCTCGGCTGGATTTTTTACAGGGAGCACGATGGCACCGACCTCGTGAAAGTCGGAGATTTCGCCGCCTATCCGGAGTTGATGTGGCTGCATCGCCTGGAACTCCTGCCAGCCGTCACGCTGGCTGCGCTCTGCTTCCTGGTTGGCGGATGGTCCGGTCTCGTCGTCGGCTTCCTGTGGAGCACCGTGCTGGTCTATCACGCGACCTTCTGCATCAATTCCCTCGCCCACGTGCATGGACGCAAGCGGTACGTGACCGGCGATGATTCACGCAACAATTGGCTGCTGGCCTTGTTCACTCTCGGTGAGGGCTGGCACAACAATCACCACGCCTACCAGAGCAGCGTGCGGCAGGGTTTTCGCTGGTGGGAAATCGACGTCACCTATTACATCCTGAAGGTGCTGTCCTGGTTCGGCATCGTCTGGAACATGAAGTCGCCACCCGAGCAGGTGCTGCGCAACGAGCAGCCGCTTGGCGCACGCGTCATCAACCGGGCGGCCCGCGAGCTTGCCGGACGGTTCGATGCGCAGACCCTGGCGCATGCGATTTCGTCGGCGCTCCGCCGAGCCGATTTGGCCCAGTTGCAACTGCCGACGCTGCACGACATCCTGAGTCGCGCGCACGAAGGTGTCGATGCACTGACGCATCTGCATTTGCCGAAGATTCCGACCCGCGACGAGTTTCTCGCCGAGGCCAAGGCGATGTTTGCGCGAACGCGATCACTGAACGAGATCGTGGACTATGCCTACGAACACTTCCTGGAGTCGGTTCGCGCGCAGCTCGCCACGGCGCGCTGACCAAGTCTCTCTGGACCAGGACTTTCCAGATCAAGACTTTTCCAAACCAAGGCAATCCGGACGGTCGCGGCAGCCTGACGCGCATTCCCAAAATCAAACCGCCCGCCTGCGGGTTGCGCAGGCGGGCGGCTCGGGGCCATCAGGACTTTGGGGGCATGCGCCTGACGGCTTTGAGAGGCGTCAGTCCCGAGATCAAGCTTGAGATCAACCTTGCTGCTGGTCGGTCGGCGGCGGGGTCGGGCGTGTCTTGTGTTGCGCCATGAACTGGTCGAACTCTTCCTTGTCCTTGGCGTGACGCAGACGGTCGAGGAAGTTCTTGAACTCGACCTGCTCCTCCTCGAGCCGCTGCAATGTCTCGGTGCGGTACTCGTCAAAGGCGCGGTTGCCGCTCGAGGGCGGACCGAAGCCAAAGCCGAAACCGTGGCGCTCCATGCGGCCGCGCATACGATCCATCTTGTACTGCATCCGCTCCATCTTGTTCTGCCAGCGATCCTGGTTGCTCCAGCACGACATTCTTCTGCTCCCGAGTGTGAAAAAGAGAAGGGCAAGTCCGATCGGCCACCAGATGATGAAGCCGAGGATGGTCACGGCGATCCAGCCGGGATGCCAGGGCGTATTGAGCATGTGGGGGCGCTCGTATTGTTGGTCCGAAGGGCCGCGCCATCGATTGACATCAGCGGTGTAGGCCATTTCCCTCTCCATGACGGCATCAGCGCCGTTGTGAATGTAAATAACATTTACATAGGTAGATCATCCCGCGGTTTTGTCAAGCCGACCGCCTGACAGGGCGGGGCAATTATTTGGGTAACTTTATTTCGGCTTGCCCCAGGGACCACCGGGCGGCACGCCTGAACCGGAGGATGCCTCCGGCGGCACCGGCGGCGGCTCGGCGCTTTTCGCCGGGGGACGGCGATCGGTCGGGAAGCCGAGACCGCGCAGATAGATCAGCACCTCAGCTTCGAGCAGCTCGTCCGGCGACATCGGCAGCTTTCGACGCGCGGCGTCACCGCGGGAGAACAGCGAGGCCACGCCATGCGCCATGGACCAGATGTGCAGCGCCATCATCATCGCCGGCGGCCGCGGCGTGCCCGGCGGCGCCAGCGCGGCAAGCCGCTCCGCCGCGGCACGAATGATGTTGAAAGCACGCTCGCTGGCCGCTTGGAGCGCCGGATTGGCATCCACCGGGAGGCCAGATTCGAACATCGCGTTGTAGAACGCGGGCTCCTCGCGGGCGAAGGCGAGATAGGCCCTGCCGACACGCTCGAACGCCGTGACGGTGTCGGGCCGTCCGTCGTCCCAAGCCGCGGTCAGGCGCGATTCAAACTGCTCGAAGCCGCGCTGCGCGATCGAGGACAGCAGTTCTTCACGGTCGCGAAAATGCCGGTACGGCGCCGCCGCACTGACGCCGGCCATGCGCGCGGCATCGGCAAAGGTGAAGCCGGCCGCGCCCTTCTCGGCGATCAATCCGAGGGCGGCCTGCAACAGGGCTTCCTTCAGATTGCCGTGGTGATAGCCGCGCTCGGCGCGGCGCGTCTCCTTGCGCCAGCTCATGTGAACGACCTTTACATGAGCCGGCGGTGAAGGTCACTAGCGGCGACGGGTTGATCAGCCCGTATTCTTCCCGGTCCGGCGAGGCGGCCCGAGATCCTAGCCGCTAGGGATCGGCAGCACCGGCATGATCTCGACGCGTTCGCCGGGGAAGATCGTGAAGTGCGGGTGGTTCTCGAACATCTTCGCCGCGGCTTCATGGGACGCTGCGCGCACCACGGTGAAGGCGCCCATCTCGTTGGCGATGTCGGCGATGCCCTTGCCGTCGACCTTCTTGGTCTTGCCGAGCGGGCCGCCCATGGCCTCGATCGCGCCCTGGTGCTTTTCGACCCAGCCTTTCCACGCCGCCATGCCCTCCCGCTCTTTCGCCTTGCGCTCGGCCTCGGGCATCGCATTCCATGCGGTCCATTTGGAACTGGTCTTGCTGCCGAGGAAAACGGCGAGATAGGTGTCGGTGCTCATCGGTTCTCTCCTTTGGTGATGGATAGACGAAGCTGCGGCTATTTCTTCAGGTCGCCGAAACCGGCGGCCTCCCGCACGTCAGGCGGGAAGTCGCTCATCTCCTGCACCTGACGGATCTCGATGATTTCGTTCGGTGCGGCCGGACACCGCCTGGCCCAGGCGATCGCCTCGGCACGCGAGGCAACCTCGATCATCCAGTAGCCGCCCAGGACCTCCTTGGCCTCGGCGAACGGACCATCGGTCACGATGGGCTTGCCGGCCGCAAACGAGACGCGCGCGCCCATCGAGGGCGGGTGCAGGCCGTCGAGCGTGATCAGCACGCCGGCGTCCTTCAGCGCCTCGTTGTAGCGCATCATCGCAGCGACCCGCTCGGGATCGAGTTGAACGTCGGGCGCCGCGGTCTCGTAGCCGAGCGGGATCATCAGCATCATGAATCGCATGAGCACTCCTTGCGTGCTTTTTCGTTCGGGTTGCGCGCCGAGGCGCCACTCCGGATGGGCGGAGCGACGGCCCGGGCCGCCCACCCTCACCTCCAAGACGAAGGAACCTTGACGAAACCGACAGGTGACGAAAATTATTCTGGCGATTATTGGCTGGCCCTAGCGCGCCTGCGGCAGGAAACGCCCGTCCTGCCGGGCAGCGCCGAAATAGACGTCGATGCAGCGAATCTTGCCGCCGGCGAAGGTGAAGAACTCGGTGTTGCGAAAGCTCCTGCCATCTGTCGCCAGGCAGAGATAGGTGACGAAGGCCTCGTCGCCTTGGACGAAAATCCGCTCGATGTCGTGCCGCGCAATCCAGCCGGTGTCCCTCCAGCAACGCTCGAAATAAGCCGCCTTGTCGAGATCGTCGTCGAACGGGCTGGTGAAGCGAAAATCGTCCGCCAACGCGTCGGCGACCCGTTGCCGGTCGTTGCCGAGATAAGCGGCGAAAAGGTCTCGAATCTGGCGCTCGTGGTTGGACATTGCGGATCTCCCTGGCAATGATCCCCTGGAAGACGATCCATCGAGGACCGTCCCGACATCGTGCCTTCGAGTTAAGGCCTTCCTCGTCGGGACGAAAGCGAAGTAAAAAGAGGCTCGCGTTTGCGCGACCCAATCTTTCATAAGGACCGATCAGCCAATGCCCCCTACCCCGCACCGCGTTGCCCTCGTCACCGGAGCCGCGCGTGGCATCGGGCTTGCGACCGCGAAGAAGTTTTTGAGCGAGGGCTGGCGGGTGGCGTTGATCGACATCGAGGGCGAGTTGC
>NZ_JADPJF010000070.1:338286-345134 GCF_023073295.1 Bradyrhizobium sp. 23
CGGCTGCGCGGTCGCCGAGATCGGCCGGGACGAGGCCACGCTGGCGTTGACCTGCGACGTCTCGGACGCAGCCGCGGTTGCCGCCGCGATGACGACGGTCGAACAGCGGTTTGGCCGGCTCGATGCGCTCGTCAATAATGCCGGCGTTGCCGTGTTCGCGCCGCTGATGGAGACGTCGGAGACCGATTGGCGGCGCGTGCTCGAGGTCAACCTCACCGGCCCGTTCCTCTGCACCAAGGCGGCGGTGCCGCTGATGCGCGACGGCAATGGCGGCGCCATCGTCAACATCACCTCGATCTCGGCAGTGCGCGCCTCGACGCTGCGCTCGGCCTACGGCACCAGCAAGGCCGGCCTCGCGCACCTTACCAAGCAGCTCGCGGTTGAGCTCGCGTCCCTCAACATCCGCGTCAACGCGGTCGCGCCGGGACCGGTCGACACCGCGATGGCGAAGCAGGTGCACACCAGCGAGATCCGCGCCGATTATCACGACGCCATTCCGCTCAACCGCTACGGCCTGGAAGAGGAACTCGCCGAAGCCATCTACTTCCTGTGCTCGGAACGATCGAGCTACATCACCGGACAAATTTTGGCCGTCGATGGCGGCTTCGATGCGGCAGGCATCGGCCTGCCGACGCTGCGCGGCGAGCGGAGGAACGGGTAGGCACCGCGTAGGTTGGCCTAGCGAAGCGTTACCACCTCTTCTCGTCGGCCTATCCTACGGACTCGAATTCGCGGAGGCTTCATGCGGCGCGTCACCTTTCTCAGGGCCCTGATCCTCGCATCCGCGCTGCTCGCCGCCACACCTGCCTCGGCCGAAATCCGCATCATCCAGTCGCCCGGTGGACAGGTCGGGCCGTTCCTCGATTTGTTCGAGAAGGTGCGCGAGAGCGGCGAGCGCGTGGTGATCGACGGTCCCTGCCTGTCCGCCTGCACACTGGTACTGAGCATCGTGCCGGGCGAGCGGATTTGTGTGACAAAACGCGCCGTGCTCGGCTTCCATGCGGCGCGCTCGGTCGATCGGCGCGGACGCTTCTACGCCGAGCCGGAAGCATCCGATGCGGTGCTTGCGGCCTATCCCGGCCCGGTGCGCGACTGGATCAGTCGCCGCGGCGGCCTCTCGTCGCGGTTGCTTCTGCTGAAGGGACGCGACCTCGCCGCGATCTATCCGCGCTGCCGGTGATGATCGACGGACGCGAGTGCCCGGCAAAATTGCGCCGGTCACCTGCTTCGAGAGCTCTAGTAAAAACTCTGGATCAACTCGGTCAATTCCATGCTCGCGCAGATGAGCATACCCCAAAGTGCAAAGTTGATCTGCAGCGCCGCCGCCATCGGTCGCTCCCCTTCCAAGTCCGCCCGCCCCAGTTTTTAGAATTTATGACGGAATAAATAACGATTCTGTCCCGGAGTTCACAGCCTAATATTGCGCCAGTTGTTGTGCGATGCGGTCCGCATCATTTCACGAAGCGGCCTCACTGCTCTCGCAATGTGGTGCGACAGCAGAATTCATATTCGGCCATGTCGGCCACGCGTTTCCCTTAGGTTCCATTTGAGCGGTGCGACGCAAGCTTCGGTAAGCGGACTTGGCGCGTCGCATACAACACCCAAGGGTCCGGCATGATCCGACACGGCTTCGTCTTGCTCACTTTTTGCGCAACGCTCATGGGATGCGTGGTCGCGCCTGCGCAGGATCGCCGTCCGATCGCATGGGACGGCCTCGGTCAGGATCCGAACCGTCCCTCCGGCATCAAGCGTCGCGTGGCGACCCAAGCTCCCGCGGCGAGTGATCCGAATCAGGAGCGGGAGAGAGTCCTCGGCACCTTGCGCCCGTACTCCCCGGCGTGGTGGGCAATCCATGACGAAATCGAAGCGGAGAATGACAGGCAGCTCGGGACAAAGCTCGTGATCTGTCCGCGCTGCGTTCCCTCCTCCCAGCCACCGAGCAATGACGTGACCGGATCGATCCGCTGAGGGGCACGCGGTCGACGCGACGTCCTCATGGGCGCCCCTCTCCCGCATCGTAGAGGAGAGGGGATCGCCGTTCAGCGCGTCAGGCGATCGCGCCTGTCACATTTCCTCGGCCGGGCAGTTCACCATCCAGGGAATGCCGAACTTGTCGACGCACATGCCAAAACCCTTGGCCCAGAACGTCTTGCTGAAGGGCATGGTGACGTTGCCCCCATCGGCGAGCGCGTTGAACTTGCGCTCGCCCTCCGCCGGGTCCGCGACCGTGAGCGAGATCGAAAAGCCCTGCGGCTTGTGAAAATGTTCGCTTGGTGCGTCGGAGGCCATCAGCACGCTGCCGTCGGGCAGCGACATCCGCGCATGCATGATCGTCTTCTCGCGGCCGGGCGCCGCAGCCATGTCCGGCGGTGCGTCCGAAGAACGCATCATGGCGTCGATCTTGCCGCCGAGAACCTTGGCGTAATAATTGAACGCCGCTTCGCAGGTGTCCTGATAGAACAGATAGGGATTGAGCATCGTTTCTCTCCTTTTTGCTTTGGTTCGGGGTGACGGCGCTACTTCTCGGTGAGCTTCTTCAGGCTGGCCAAGCCCGCCTCGAAATCCTTGCCGATCATGTTGTCCATGTTGACGAACACCTGCATGACTTTGGACAGGAACGGGGCCGGACCGGACATCGCCCACGTGACCAGTGTGGCATCGCCTTGCGGCACAAAGGTGAACTCGGCGGTGTTGTGGCCTTCGAAAGGCCGCTCGAAATCGAGCTTGATGCGTAGTTTTGACGACGCACTCGCCTCGAGGATCTCCATATGGCCGGCGCCGACATTGTTGTTGCCGTCCCAGGCATAGGTCGCGCCCTTGCCTTGCGCGGTGCCGCCAAACGCCCGCTTCATCGCAGGATCGCGGTTCTCGTAGGGGGACCAGGCCGTCCAGCGATGGAAATCGGCAACCAAGGGATAGACTGCATTGGCCGGCGCTTTCACGGCGAGGCTGCGCTCGACGCGGAATGTGTCGGGCTTCGTCAGGGCAAAGCCGAGCACGCCCACGATTCCGACCGCGAGCAGGATGGCGATGACGGCAATGGCTTTCAGCATGAATGGCTCCCTGGATACGCTCCTAGGACGAAGGGAGGGGACCGGGCCCGACAAGGCGAAGCGGAAAAATTTGTTATGCCCCAGGCAGGCGCTCCCTACTTCACCTTTGCGCCTTCGACCTTAGCGTCTTGCCTGGCGCCGCCATTGGCGCCCTTGGGCTGGCTGTCCCGGATCAGGCGATCGAGATGCATGCGGATGTGAGCGGCTTCTGCGGACGTGTTGGCGAGGGCGATGGCGCGGTCGAAGGCGATGCGGGCTTCGTCGTTGCGGCCGAGCTGCATCAGGAAGGCGCCGCGCACGCCATAGAAATGGAAGTAGTTGGCAAGCTTTGGCGCCAGCGGCTCGATCAGGTCGAGCGCGGCTTGCGGTCCGCGCACCTTGGAAACCGCGACCGCGCGGTTGAGCGTCACCACCGGCGAGGGCTGCACCACCTCCAGCGCACCATAGAGCAGGTCGATCTGCGCCCAGTCGGTCTCCTCAGGCGTGGAGGCGCGGGCATGCAGCGCAGCAATCGCGGCCTGGATCTGGTAGGGCCCGCTGCGGCGATGGCGTATCGCCTTGTCGATCAGCGCGAGGCCTTCCGCGATCATCGTGCCGTTCCACAGCGAACGATCCTGGTCGTCCAGCAGGATCAGCGAGCCATCCGCGGCAAAGCGCGAGGCACTGCGCGCATGCTGCAACAAGATGAGCGCCGTGAGTCCCATGATCTCCGGCTCGCTCTGGAACAGCCGCAGCAGCAGCCGCGCCAGCCGGATCGCTTCCTCGCACAGCGGCTTTCTGATTTCGGCGGTGTCGCCGCTCGCCGAATAGCCCTCGTTGAAGATCAAATAGATCATCGCCGCGACAACGGCGAGCCGCTCCGAGCGCTCGACCGCGCCCGGCGTTTCAAACGGCGTCCCGGCCTCCGCGACCTTGGCCTTGGCACGCGTGATGCGCTGCTCCATCGCCGCTTCCGACACCAGGAAGGCGCGCGCGATCTGCTTCACCGTCAGGCCGCAGACGATGCGGAGCGCCAGCGCGATCTGCTGCGTTGCCGGCAGCCCTGGATGGCAGCAGATGAACATCAGCCGCAAGATGTCGTCGCGGTAGTGCGAGCCGTCGAGCCGCTCGGCGAGCGCGCCCTCGGCGTCGTCGAGATCGGAGATCGCCTGGTCGTCCTCCGGCAGCGGCTGCTGCTTGCGGGTGCGGCGCACCTCGTCGATGGCAACGTTGCGGCCGACCATGATCAGCCAGGCGGCGGGATCGCGCGGCGGTCCGTTCTGCGGCCAGGTCTTCAGCGCGCGCAGGCAGGCGTTCTGGAAGGCCTCCTCGGCGGTGTCGAGATCGCGGAAATAGCGCAGCAGCGCGCCGACCGCCTGGGGGCGCGCCGAGGTCAGCGCGGTCTCGATCCAGGCGGTATCGGCTTCGCTCATTTCAGATTCCCTCCGGGACTGAACACGCCGACGGGGCGCACCTCGTAGGCGCCGCCGGGATTGGCGGCACCGAGGTCGCGGGCGACATCGAGTGCGTCATCGAGATTCTTGCAATCCACGATATAGAAGCCGAGCAACTGCTCCTTGGTCTCAGCGTAGGGGCCGTCGAGCACCAGTGGCGGGTCCTCCTTGCGCAGCGTCGCTGCCGCAGTGGTCGGCAGCAGCCGCGCCACCGGGCCGAGCCTGCCCTGCTTCGCGAGACCTTCCTGCACCACGGCGAGCTTCTTCATCACGGTCTCGTCCTGGTCCTTGCTCCATGAGCCGACGAAGTCCTCGTCGTGATAGCAAAGGATCGCATAAAGCATGGGCAGTACCTTCTCTGAGCGCTTGTTTTGAAGACGATCCAGTATGCCTTGCCCCGACATGGCTGCGGAAAAAAATTGCAAGAAAAATCCGGCAGATCGTGCCAAGGAGGGCCTTCAAAAGCGGAACTTAAAGAGGCACTTCGAATGACCGTTGGCACCCTGGCCGTCCTGATCAACAGCACGCAGCAGAACTGGCTGCCTGAGCGCTGGAAGGCCCGGTTCGACGCCGTCTGCGGCGGCCGCCGCGTGGTGCTGCTGCCCGATGCCGGGCTCGATCCGGCCGAGGTGCATTATGCCGCGGTGTGGAAGCCGGTGCCGGGCGACCTCGGCTCTTTCCCCAATCTGCGTGCGATCTTCAATCTGGGCGCCGGCGTCGACGCGCTGATGGCGGACAAGAGCCTTCCGAACGTGCCGCTGGTGCGCGTGGCCGTGCCTGATCTGACCGGCCGCATGACCGAATACGTCGTGCAGCACGTGCTGATGCACCACCGCCAGGAGCTTTATCTGCGCCAGTCGCAGCGCGAAAAGCGCTGGGAGCCGACCTATCAATGGCCAGCGAGCGCCGTCACGGTGGGTATCATGGGCCTGGGCACGCTCGGTACTGATGCGGCCGATGTGCTGCGGCGGCTTGGTTTCCGCGTCGCCGGCTGGAGCCGCAGCCCGCGTATCATCGCGGGTGTCGAATGTTTCCATGGCGCCGGGCAAATCGACGCGTTCCTGCGCACGACCGATATTCTCGTCAGCCTATTGCCGCTGACGCCTGATACACACGGCATCCTCAACCGCGACGTCTTCACCAAGCTCAACCGCAAGAGCCCGCTCGGTGCGCCCGTGCTGATCAACGCCGGCCGCGGCGGCCTCCAGAATGAAGCCGACATCCTGGCCTGCCTCGACGACGGCACGCTGGGCGCCGCCTCGCTCGACGTCTTCGTACAGGAGCCGCAGCCGGCGGACAGCCGGTTCTGGACCCATCCCAAGGTTTTGCTGACCCCGCACAACGCCGCCGACACCGACGCCGACGCGATCTCGGCCTATGTCGCCGAGCAGATCGCGCGGTTCGAGGCGTGTGGTGTGCTGGAGAACGTGGTGGACCGGACGCGGGGGTATTAGGCCGCACGCCTGAAAAAGGCACGACCGCTCCCTACCCTCCGTGTCGTCCTGGCGAAAGCCAGGACGACACCAGACTTCTTTGGTCACTCCGTCACCCCCGAAGGCACCCGCTCGGCCGGCATCCCGTTCACCCTCTCTTAGCGAGAAGTTGATAGGTCTCCTTAATCAACGCTCAACGAACGAGTCGGACATGCGCTTCACGCTCGGCCTCAGGATGCGGATCACGGTTGCGCTGGCGGTGACGGCGGCGGCGACCGCCCTGTTCGCCGTGCTCGGGGCGATGTGGATCATTTCCGGCATCATCGACCGGGCCGACCAGCGCGAGCTTCGCAGTCATTACGACGCGCTCCAGTCGCGAATTGCCGAGGAATCCCAGCGCGCCGCCGCCATGAGCGCCGTCGTCGCCGCGATGCCGGCAACGCAGGACGCGATGGCCAAACAGGATCGCAATGCCCTGATCAGCCTGTTCGGGCCGGTGTTTGCTGCGACCAAATCGGAGTACGGCGTCGAACAGTTCCAGTTCCACGTGGCGCCCGCGACCTCGTTCCTGCGCGTGCACTAGCCTGCTAAATTTGGCGACGACCTCTCGGGCTTCCGCAAAACCGTGATCATGGCCAACCAGGAGCGCAAGGTCGTGGTCGGCCTCGAGGGCGGCTTGGCTGGGCTCGGCATCCGCGGCGTCGTGCCGATCGCGCAAGGCGGCAAGCATCTCGGCTCAGTGGAGTTTGGCCTGACCTTCGGCCAGTCCTTCCTCGACGATTTCAAGACCAACCGCCATGTCGACATCGCCTTCCATCTCGCGGACGGCGGCGGCTTCAAGCTGTTCGGCGGCACGCTGAAGGGGAAGAGCTTCTTCGATGCGGCCGATTACGGCCGCGCCGCCGGCGGCGACTTCACGGTACGGCAGG
>NZ_JADPJF010000070.1:345257-362882 GCF_023073295.1 Bradyrhizobium sp. 23
TCAGGGATTTTTCCGGCAAGCCGCTCGGCGCCGTCGAACTGGTGATGGACAATGCCGACTATGTGGCCTCCGCCGACCGTGCCTGGCTGCTGGCATTCGGCATCGCCGCGCTCGGGCTCGTGCTCGCCGCCATCGTCGGCTATCTCATCGCCCGCAGCATCTCGCGCCCGATCATTTCCATCACCAGCGTGATGCGCGAGCTGGCCGACGGACACCTCGATGTCACCGTCCCCGTCCGCAAGGCGAATGACGAGGTCGGCGCGATGGTCAAGGCTGTCGCGGTGTTCCGCGACAACGCCGTCAACTTCAACCGGCTCCAGGCCGAACAGGCCGACACTAAGGCGCAATCCGAAGCGGAGAAGCGACGCGCGTTCGCCGCGCTCGCCGACAATTTCGAAGCCAGCATCCGCGAGGTCGTCACCACGGTCTCCTCGGCCGCGGTCGAGATGGAGAACACGGCGCGCTCGATGTCTGATATCGTCGAGCGGTCGCGGCAGCAGACCGGCACGGTGTCGTCGGCCTCGGCGCTCGCCTCGGAAAATGTGCAGACGGTCGCTGCCGCCGCGGAAGAGCTGTCGTCGTCCATGACCGAGATCAGCCGGCGCCTTGCGCACGCGACCGCGGTGGTCGGCAAAGCCGCGAGCGACGGACGACGGTCGAACGAGCGCGTGCAAAGTCTGGCCGACGCCGCGCAAAAAATCGGCGACGTCGTCTCCTTCATCAGCGGCATCGCCGAGCAGACCAATCTGCTGGCACTCAACGCGACGATCGAGGCGGCGCGCGCGGGCGAAGCCGGCCGCGGCTTTGCGGTGGTCGCCTCCGAGGTGAAGGCGCTGGCAACCCAGACCGCCAAAGCGACCGAGGAGATCGGCGCCCAGGTCACGGCGGTACAAGGCGAGACCACCGGCGCAGTGGACGGCATCCAGTCGATCTGCGCAACGATCCAGGAGGTCGACGAGATCTCCGCCGCGATCGCCGCCGCCGTCGGCCAGCAGGGCACCGCAACGCAGGAGATCGCCCAGAACGTGCAGCAGGCAGCCGCCCGCACCGGCGAGGTCTCGCAAAACATCGCAGGCGTCACCGCCGGCATCGCCGCGACGGGAACAGCAGCGGAGGAGGTGCTGGGCTCCGCGATCGAGCTGTCAAAGCAATCGCAGCGGCTGCGGGACGAGGTGGACCGCTTCCTCGCGCATATTCGCGCGGCGTAGGCGGGCTACAGGGAGGAGCTGCGGCGCGACGGCGGCAACTCCGAATCTTCGCCAAACCAGATTCGGTGGCTAGGGGTCCTGGCTTTCGCCAGGACGACGTTAGCTCGCGCCACGCAACCGCCTAGCTCTTTCGTCCCACCATCACGTCGATCGCTCCCTTCACGATCGCCTCGAGATCCTTCCGCGACACGCGCGCGCGCGAACGAATGGCAATTGAGTGCACGGTCGCTGAAGCGAGCTGCGCCAGCACGGCGGGATCGGCGCTTTCGGGCAATTCGCCTTTCTCCTTGGCGCGGCGGAAGCAACTCGCAAACGCCTTGTCGAGTTCGTTAAGGCCATCGAGCACCATGGCGCGGATGTCGGGATCGCCGACCGCTTCGGAGGCCGCCGTGACCACGGTGAAGCAGCCGCGCGGGCCGGTTGCGCCGGACAGATAGATGTTCAGCGCGGAGGCGAAGATACGCTCCAGCCGCTGGCGCACGGGCATCTCCTGTCGAAAGATCTCCACCATGGATGCGCGCGCGTCCTCACGGTAGCGCTGATAGCTCTTGATGTAGAGCTCGCGCTTGTCGCCGAAGGCGCCATAGAGGCTCGGGCGATTCATGCCGGTGGCTTCGCTGAGATCGTCGAGCGAGGTCGCGGCGAAACCCTGCGTGCGGAACAGGTCGAGCGCCTTGCCGAGCGCGACCTCGGGTTCGTAGGCGCGCGGACGGCCGCGGCGCTTGGGCTCAGTGGCAGCAGCTGGCGGCTTCGATTTTTGTACCATTTCGCAATTTAATCCTTGACCAACTCCATAATATGCAAGACAGTACAAAAATCAATCTGGCCAGGTTGAGCGCCACTCCAAAAGTCACATCGAAGAATTGCCCAAGGAGGCTCAAGATGGATCTTTATTTCTCGCCGCTCGCCTGTTCGATGGCGAGCCGCGTCGCGCTGTATGAAGCCGGCGCCGAAGCCAATTATCTCGAAGTCGATCCGCCGACCAAGACGGTGCTGAGCGACGGCACCGACTTTCGAACCGTGAACCCGATCGGCCTGGTGCCGACACTGCGGACGGACGACGGCGTGGTGCTGACCGAGAACGCCGCGATCCTGCAATATATCGCCGACCGCTTCCCGCAATCGGGTCTCGGAGCCGCAGCGGGCATCGAGCGCACGCGACTGCATCAATGGCTCTGCTTCATCGGCACCGAGCTGCACAAGGGCCTGTTCATCCCGGTGCTCGACCGCAAGGCGCCGCAGGAGACGAAAGCCTACGCGCTGGAGAAGAACCTGTCGCGGCTGGACTATCTCGACAATTACCTGAAGGGGCGCGACTTCCTGCTCGACCAATTCAGCGTCGCCGACGCCTATCTCGTCACGGTCATCAACTGGACCATGGCGACGCCGCCGATCGAGCTCGCCAAATGGCCGAACGTGAAGGCCTATTACGAACGCCTGCGTCAACGGCCCTCGATCGCCAAGGCGATCGCGGAAGAGTTCGAGCTGTACAAGGCCGAGCAGGCGCGGAAGAAGGCCGCGGCGTAAGCTTTGACGATTGAGGCGCGCCGTCCCGGCTGAGCGGCCGGGACGGCGCAATCTATCCGTACAACACCCTCGGCAGGATCGCGACTATGCCGGGCCAGAGCGTCAGCAGCAGCACGAATCCGACCATGATGAGGAGATAGGGCATCGTGACGCGCGCGATGTAGCCGAGGCCGTCGTCGGTCAGGCCTTGGATCACGAACAGGTTGAAGCCGACCGGCGGCGTGATCTGGGCCATCTCGACCGCGAGCACGAGGAAGATGCCGAACCAGATCTCGTCGAAGCCCGCGCCCTTCACGATCGGCAGCACGATCGGCAGCGTCATCACGATCATCGAGAAGCCATCGAGGAAACAGCCGAGGATCAGATAAAAGATAATCAGCACCACGATCAGCATGAACGGCGATAGCCCCAAGCCCTTCACGAAGGCGGCGACTGCCTGCGGGATGCCGAGGAAGGCCGCGGCGTTGCCGAGGATCGAGGCGCCGAGCACGATCAGCGCGATCATCGAACAGGTCACGACCGAGCCGATCAGCACGTCACGCATCACCTGCTGCGACATCGAGCCCTGCGCCCAGGCGACCAGCGCCGCGCCGAACACGCCGACCGCGGCGGCCTCCGACGGCGTCGCCAGCCCGCCATACATCGAGCCGAGCACGCAGGCGATCAGGAACAGCGCCGGCGCGAGGTCCTTGAGCGCCGCAAACCGTTCGCGCCATGGCACTTGCGAGAGCTTGGCTTCCGCCTCCGGCACCATGCCGGGGTTAAGGGTCGTGTGCAGCATCACCCACCCCATGAAGGTGGCGGCCAGCAGCAGTCCGGGCAGCACCCCGGCCGTGAACAGTTTCAGGATCGAGACGTCGCCGAGCACGCCGTAGATGATCATGATGTTGGATGGCGGGATCAAAAAGCCGAGCGTGCCGGCGCCGGCGAGCGAGCCGATCGCGATGTCGCGGGAATAGCCGCGGCGCAGCAGTTCGTTCAGGGACATGCGGCCGATCACCTGCGTCGTCGCCGCCGACGAGCCGGAGATTGCGGCGAAGATGGTGCAGCCGATCACGTTCACATGCAGAAGACGACCCGGCAAAAGCCCCGCCCAGGGCGCGAGCCCCTGGAACAGAGAACGTGACAGACGGGTGCGAAACAGCAACTCGCCCATCAGGATGAACAGCGGCAGCGCCAGCAGTTCCTGCGTCGTCAAGATGTTCCAGGCGTATTGCGGCAGCAGCTTGTCGAGCGGGATTGAGCGGAACATCGCCAGCAGCAGCGTTGCGGCGAGCGCAAGCGTCAGGCCGATCCATACGCCGCATGCCAGAAGCGCAAACAGGATCCCGAAGAGAGCAATGACTTCGATGGTCATGGTATCCGGTGTCTGCTGGCTGGCGCGTGGGCGATCATTCGACGGGCGAGGCCTTCATGCGGTGGTCCTCCAGCGGCAGGCCGAGCACGGCCTGGATCACGCGCGCCAGGAACTGCAGCGTCAGCAGCAGCATGCCGAAGGTGACGACGGCCTGTGGAAACCACAGCGGGGTGTCGCTCGAGGTCGAGACCTGGCCGCGCACATAGGCGCCGAAGGCGAACTTCGCCATCGACGATGTCAGGAAGGCCATGAAGGCGAAGCCGGCGGCGGCCGACAGGATTTCGATCGCGCGCTGAAACGGAGCGGGGACGTTCTTCAGCAGCAGCACGACACGGATATGGCCGCCGACGCGCAGGGTCATGGCGGCGCCGAAGGTGAAGGACGCCGCCATCAGATAGGAGGAATACTCCCACGCGATCGAGATTGTGGGCGGAAAGAACGGCAGGAAGTTCGAGAGGAAGCGCGTTGCGACCTCGCACAGCATCAGCAGCGTCAGCATCAAGAGGCAGCCGCCACCGATCCAGCCGTCCAGCCGGCCAAGACGGTCGATGCCGTCGAGCAGGATGCGCAGCGGCTCCGGCGCCGCCGCGTTGAGACTATGGGACGACGCAGGCAAAACATCCGCCACTGCAAGTCCTCAGCGCTTCATTTCCGCGAGATAGGCCCGCACCGGCTTGTCGGCCGCCGGCACGCGCTTGACGAAAGCGTCGAGCTGCGGCGCGGTCTTGGCGCGAATGTCCGTGATCATGGCATCCGAGACCGGCACCACCTCCATGCCGCCTTCCTTGAGCCGGTTGAGGCTGTCGACGTCCGCCTTGAGCGAGTTCGCCCAGAAGCCCGGCTCCATCTTCGCGGCAATGCCGGCGACGAGCTGCTGCTGATCGGCACTCAGCGCCTTCCAGGAATCGAGGTTGACGGTGAGCATCTGCGACGACCAGACGTGGTTGGTCGGGTAGATGTATTTCAGGAATTCCCAGAATTTTCCGTCGACGCCCGACACCGACGAGGTGGATACGCCGGAGACCGCGCCCGACGCCAGCGCCGGGATGGTCTCGCCCCACGGAATCATCACCGGCGCCATGCCGACCACGGCCAGCATGTCGACGGCGTTCTTGTCGGGCACGCGGATCTTGATGTTCTTCAAGCCGTCGACATCGGCGACCTTGACCTTGAGATGCAGATATTGCGTCGGCCAGGGCACGATGTAGAGGATCTTCTGGTTGTTGCGCGCGGCGACCTTCTCGTATTCGGGCCGCACGTATTTGTGCAGCACCTTCAATTCGTCCATGGAGCCGCAGAGAAAGGGAATGCTTTCGACGCCCATGAAGGGTTCGTCGCCGACCTGCTGAATATTGAGGACGTCGGCGAGCGGCACCAGACCGTCGCGGACGGCGCGCAGATGCTCGGGGCCCTTGAAGCCGAGCTGTCCACCGGCCTTCACGGTGATCGCGACCGAGCCAGCCGTCTGCTTCTTCACCTCTTCCGCGAAGGCAAACGCGTTCTGGGTGTGGAAATTGCCGTCGGGCCATACCGTCGACATGTCCCAGCTTACCGTCGCCGCTCGCGCGCGGGTCGAGATGTGGCCGGCTGCGAGCAGCGTCGCTGCGCCCGCGGTAAAAGTCCGTCGCGTGATCATTGAGCCCCTCCGTTTGCTACGCGCACGACGCCTGAAGCGTCATCGCGTGTGCCCATAAATTTCAACCGCATTGTCGGCAGACACGAGGCCGCTTTCGATGTCGTCGTTGACGGCTGTCGGCGCGCGCTCCCGGGGATCGCCGATGCCGGCGCCGCCTGGTGTCAGCACCACCAGCCGGTCGTCCGGCGGCACCTGCTGAAAGCCTTTTCCACGCAGCTTCTTGCCGGACTTCAGGCCGACATAGCCGGCCTCGCCGTTCTTGCCGCCATCACGTCCGCGTGGCGGATGATCGATGCGATCGAATGCCGCCAGGATGTCGAACGGCCCATCGACACCGCTGCCGACCTCGATGATCTGGCCGAGGCCCCCGCGGGTTCGCCCTGCCCCGCCGGAATCCGGACGCAGTTCCTTGCGCCAGAAGATCAGCGGCGTCTGCGTCTCGGCGATCTCAACCGGCGTGCCGCGCACGCCGCTGGGATAGGCGGTCGCCGACAGCCCGTCCTTCGCGAAGCGCGCGCCGGTCCCGCCATTGGAGGTCACCGCCATCGAAAATCCGTAATTGCCGCCGGCGCCCGAGCGGGTCTGGCCGCGCACGTTGAGATTCCACAGGCACGAGGTGCCTTCCGCGGGCACGCGCTCGGGAATGATCTGGCGCAGGCAGCCGAACACGACATCGGGCAGCATCTGGCCGATGATGTGGCGCGAGGCGACCGGCGCCGGCTTTGGCGCATTGAGGATCGCGCCTTTGGGAGCCGACACCGTCAGTGGCGAGAGCGAACCGGCATTGTTCGGAATCTGGGAGGCGACGACGCAGCCGAGACCGAACACGGTGTAAGCGATGGTGTAGGACAGAGGCACGTTGATGCCGAACCTGGACGCGGCCGAGGTGCCGTCGAAGTCGACGTGGATGCCTTCGTCCGAGATCGTCAGCACGGCGGCCAGCGTGACCGGCTCATCATAGCCGTCGACCACCATGGTGTTGCGCCAGCTGCCTTTCGGCAGTTTGGCGATCTCGGCCAGCACGGCCTCGCGCGAGCGGTCGCAGATGTAGTCGCCGAGCGCATCGAGCGAGTCGATGCCGAACTCGGTCATCATCTCGACCAGGCGCTCGCAGCCGACGTCGTTGCAGCCGGCGAGCGAATAGGTATCGCCCTCGGTGTCGATCGGCAGCCGCGTGTTGGTGCGGATCATCGCCATCAGCGTCTCGTTGACGACGCCCTGGTCGATCAGCTTCAGCATGGGGATGTAGAGCCCCTCCATGAACACGTCGGTGGCGTCGGGTCCGAAGCCGATGCCGCCGATGTCCATGAGATGGCTGGTGCAGGAAAACAGCGCGACCGGCTTGCCGTCCTTGAAGCAGGGCGTGGTGACGACGAAATCGTTGAGATGGCCGGTGCCCATCCAGGGATCGTTGGTGATGTAGGCGTCGCCCTCCTTCATCGTCTCGATCGGAAAGTGGGCGATGAAGTGCTTGACCGATTCCGCCATCGAGTTGACGTGGCCGGGCGTGCCGGTCACCGCCTGCGCCAGCATCCGTCCCTTGAGGTCGAACACGCCGGCCGAGAGGTCGCCGCATTCGCGCACGATCGGGCTGAAGGCCGTGCGGAGCAGCACCTGCGCCTGCTCCTCGACCACGGCGATCAGCCGGTGCCACATGATCTGAAGGTCGATCAGGCTCGCGCCGCTTGCCTTGCTCATGATCAGGCCGCCTTCCGTTCCATGACGATGCTGCCGGCACCGTCGATATGGGCATCAAAACTGTTGGAGACGAACGTCGAGGTCTCGTCCTCCGCGATCACGGCGGGACCTGCAATCGTCGCGCCTGGCGCCATGTCCTCGCGGCGATAGAGCGGGATCTCGATCACCTCCCCGACCCGGCCATCGAAGAACTTGCGGCTGCCGGTCGCCTTCCCGGCGGGCTTGCGCGTAACGGCCGCGACAATAGGCGGATTGCGCGCCTCGGTCGTCGCAAGCACCGACCAGCTCAAGACCTCGATCGCCGCACCCGGGATCGGCCGCTCGAACATCACCGCATAATCCGCCTCGAACTTCTGACGCAGGCCGGCCAGATCGGCCGTCGCCAGCCGCCGGTTCGGCAGTTCGATCGAGATCTCATGGCCTTGACCGACATAGCGCATGAAGGCCGCGCGGCGCTCGCGGACCGGCGCGCCTGCCGCACCCGTCTCGACCAGCGCACGCGCTTCGGTCACCATCTCCTGGAGCAGATCGGAGACCCCTTCGGTGTCGAAATCGTCGAGCCGCACATGACGGCTGCGCACCAGCTCGTAGGCGATCGGAGCCGCGAGGAAGCCAACGGCCGAGCCGACGCCGGCATTGGAAGGAACGATCACGCGGGAGACACCGATCTTCTCGGCGACGCGCGCCGCATGCAGAGGCGCCGCGCCGCCGAAGGCGATCAGCGTGTGCTGACCGACAATCTCACCGCGCTCGACCGCATGCACGCGCGCCGCGCTCGCCATGTTCTCGCAGACGACCTCGTGCACGGCATAGGCCGCAGTCTCTGCCGACAGACCCAGCGGCTCGCCGACGCTGCGCAGCAGCGCCTGCTTCGAGAGTTCAGGGTCGAGCTTGATCGTGCCACCCGCGAAGTCGTCCGGATCGATCATGCCGAGCGCGACGTCGGCATCCGTCACGGCCGGGCGCAGGCCGCCGCGGCCGTAGCAGGCGGGCCCGGGCTCCGACGAGGCACTCTCAGGACCGACCGTGACGCGCTTCATCGCATCGACATGGGCGATCGAGCCGCCGCCGGCGCCGATCTCGACCATCTCGATCACGGGAATCCGCACCGGCAGACCCGAACCTTTCAGGAAGCGCGCTGCGCGATCGACCTCGAACACGCGCGAGGTCTCGGGCTGGTATTTTTCGATCAGACAGATCTTTGCCGTGGTACCGCCCATATCGAAGGACAGCACCTTGCTCTCGCCGAGACGCGCCGCGATCTGCGCCGCGAAAATGGCGCCGCCGGCAGGACCGGATTCGACGAGGCGCACCGGAAAGCGCCGCGCCGTCTCGATCGAGGTGACACCGCCGCCGGAGGTGACGAGATAGATCGCGCCGCGGTACTGCTCGACCTGCAAGGCGTCGGACATGCGAGCGAGATAACCATCGATTAGCGGCTGCACATAGGCGTTGGCCACTGCAGTCGATGTGCGCTCATATTCGCGGATCTCCGGGCACACCGCGGACGATACGGTCACGGAAATGCCGGGCATCTCCTCACTGATGATCGCGGCCGTGCGGCGCTCGTGCTCGGGATTGGCGTAGGAGTGCAGGAACGCGATTGCGACGCTCTCGACGTTCAGCGCGCGCAATCTTGGCGCGAGCGCGCGCACCGCCGCTTCGTCCAACGGGAGGCGGACGGCGCCATGCGCGTCGATGCGCTCGGGCACGGTGAAGCGCAAAGATCGCGGCGCCAGCGGCTTCGGCTTGTCGATGGAGAGGTCATACTGGTCGTAGCGGCTCTCGGTGCCGATATCGAGCACGTCGCGAAAGCCCTCGGTCGCGATCAACGCCGTCTTGGCGCCGCGACGCTCGATGATGGCGTTGGTCGCGAGCGTCGTGCCGTGAATGAAGACGTCGATGTCGCTGATATAGGCGCGCGCATCAGCGAGAATGAGCCGCATGCCGTCCAGCACCGCCTCTTCCGGCCGCTGCGGCGTCGTCAGCAATTTGCGCGTCTTGCGCACCTCGCCCACGTCCAGCACGATGTCGGTGAACGTGCCACCGATATCGACGGCAAGCCGCACCTCGGCTCCCTCAAGCATTCCAAACTCTCCGTGCTGATCGTCAAGACCGAGGACAAAAGCGCAGCAATTTCCATGCCATGGATGACAGGAACATGCTGCCGTCCAGCTATTCTGCTTGGCACCCATGCAATAGGCAAGGCGTGTTCGCAGGCCGCGCGATCAGAGCAGGAATGCAAGCGCCGCTTCGCAGCGCTCCTCGACCTTCAGCGTGAGGAGATCATCGGCGCGGGTGCGTCCGAGATTGACCGCAGCGATCGGGATTTGCCGTTGCGCGGCCGCCTGCACAAAGCGGAAACCGGAATAGACCATCAGTGACGAGCCGACGATGAGCATGGCGTCCGCCTGCGCCAGATGATCCTGCGCGGTCACGACCACGTCGCGCGGGACGGTCTCGCCGAAGAACACGACGTCGGGCTTGAGGATGCCGCCGCAGGATTCGCAGGCCGGCACCTTGAACGACGAAAAATCCGCATGCTCCAGGTCCGCATCGCCGTCGGGCGCATCGGCCGCGTCGAGCGTCAACCATTCCGCATTGGCGTGGCCGAGCGTCTTCTGGAATTCGCTCCGCGGGGTCTTTTGACCGCAGCCCATGCAGCGGACCAGATCGAGCCGGCCGTGCAGGTCGATCACCTGGCGGTGGCCGGCGGATTGATGCAGCCGGTCGACGTTCTGGGTCAGCAGCATTCCGCAACGCCCGCTCGCCTCGAGCCGGGCGAGCGCGTGATGCGCATCGTTCGGCCTCGCCTGGCCGAACCGCCGCCAGCCGATCAGGCTGCGCGCCCAATAGCGCCGACGCGTATGCTCTTCCGACATGAAAGCCTGGAAGTTCACCGGCTGGGTCCGCTTCCAGTTGCCGTGACTGTCGCGATAATCGGGGATGCCCGAATTGGTGCTGCAGCCAGCGCCGGTCAGCACGAACAGATTTTCGTGCCGTCCGACGAAATCGCGGAGCGGATGATTTGCCATGACGCAGATGTAGTCTGCGCAGGCCGGTTTTGCCAGATGGCGAGGAAGCCCGCTAGCTTGCCCAGTTCTCGCGGAATTCGGGAAACAGCGTCAGACCTCCGCACGCATAGATGGTCTGCCCCGTGATGTAGCTGGCCTCATCCGAGGCGAGGAAGGCGAACACGCCGGCGATCTCCTCCGGCGTGCCGACACGGCCGAGCGGAATGTGGCTGGTGACCACACCGCGCTTTTCCGGATCGCCGGTCCAGGCCGCGTTGATTGGGGTGTCGATCGCGCCTGGACCGACCGCATTGACGCGAATGCCGCGGCCGGCGAATTCGAGTGCCAGCGTGCGTGTCAGATTGGCCATGCCGCCCTTGCTGATGGAATAGGCGAGGTAGCCGGGTTTCGGGATGATCTGGTGGACGCTGGAGCAATTGATGATGCTGCCGCCTGCGCCGCGCGCAACGAAATGCGCGAGCGCCTTCTGGGCGCAGAGCACGGCGCCGTTGAGATTGACGTCGATGATGCGGCGATAGGTGTCGATGTCGAGCGCCTCGCTCGGCGATTCCCGCTGGAAGCCCGCATTGTTGACCAGGCAGTCGAGACGCTTCCAGCGCGCCAGGATCGTCTCGAACATCGCGGCTACGTCCTGCTCGTTGCTGACGTCGGCCCTGACGACGATATGGTCGAGCTTGCCGTGGCCGCGATCGCTCGATGCCGTACGCGCGGACGCGAGCACCTCCTCTGCCTTTTCCGGATGATCGACATAGTTGATGGCGACGGTCGCGCCTTCCTGGGCAAGCCGAATGGCGACGGCGCGGCCGATGCCTTGCGAGGCGCCCGTCACCAGCGCGTATTGGCCGACGAGGCGCGAAGAAAAGGTGGTCGAGCGGTCGATATGTGGCATCGTTCTTCTCCGGGGGACACATCAACATGGAGGGAACCGGCGTTTTGTTCCATCCGTCGGCGCACCGCTGGGATTCACTCCTAGTGGCGAGCCAGTCGCGAAGTCAGGATCTGGTACAGGATGATGGCGCCAAAGGTTGCGGTGCCGATCCCGCCGATCGTGAAGGCGCCGAATTTGAGCGTGAGGTCGCCGGCGCCTGCGGTGAGCGCGACCGCGACGGTGATCAGGTTTGCCGGACTTGAGAAGTCGACCTTGTTCTCGACCCAGATCCGGCCGGCCATTGCGGCGATCAACCCGAACAGCACGATCGAGAGCCCACCGATGACGGGACCCGGGATCGACAGGACCAGCGCGCCGAATTTCGGCGAGAAGCCGAGCACGATCGACACCATCGCCGCGAAGGCAAACAGCAAGGTCGAATAGACCTTCGTCGCCGCCATGACGCCGATGTTTTCGGCATAGGTGGTGACGCCGGTGCCGCCGCCGCAGGCGGCCACCATGGTCGCGAGGCTGTCGGCAAGCAAGGCGCGGCCGAGATAGTCATCGAGGCTCCGGCCCGTCATGGCGCCGACGGCCTTGATGTGACCGAGGTTCTCGGCGACGAGAATGATCGCGACCGGCGCGATCAGGACGATTGCATCGGCCTGGAAGGTCGGCGTGGTAAGACTCAGCAGGCCGATCCACGACGCAGCCGAAACTTGCGTGAAGTCGATCGGCCTGCCGAAGCCGAGGCCGTTCGCGAACAGCAGGTACAAAAGATATCCGCCGATCGCGCCGAGAATGATCGGCAGGCGGCGCCACAGGCCAGGCGCGCCAACGGCAACCACGCCGATGATCAGAACGGTCGCGAGCCCGATTCCTGTGTCGAACGCATTGGCGCTCACTGCCTTGACCGCCACCGGCGCGAGGTTGAGGCCGATCGCGGCGACCACAGCGCCGGTGACGACCGGCGGCAACAGCTTCTCGATCCAGCCAACCCCCGACCACATCACGACCAGCGCGATCAGGCCGTAGAGGACGCCGGCTCCTACGATGCCGCCAAGCGCAACCGACAGGTTCGGGTTCGGCCCGTGCCCGGCATAGCCTGTGGCGGCGATCACGACCGCGATGAACGCGAAGCTCGAGCCGAGGTAGCTCGGCACGCGCCCCGCGACGATGACGAAGAAGATCAGCGTGCCGATGCCGGAAAACAGCACCGCAACATTGGGATCGAACCCCATCAGCAGCGGCGCGATGATCGTCGAGCCCGACATTGCGACGCAATGCTGGAGACCGGAGACGACGGTCTGGCCAAGCGGCAGCCGCTGCTCGGGCATGATCACGCCGGAGGACTTCAGAATCCAACGCGGAAAATAGCCTTGCGCTCGCTCATCGGAGCCCGTTGCAATCGGCATGTTCCCCCCAGTTGCGGTGCAGCGACAGATCTTCGTGCGAACAGATAAAAATGTGATTGTCGCTTCTGCAGCGGCCATCACATGATGCAAATCAAACAAGATCAATACGTCCGGGGCCTATTCTATGACACACATTGCGATCCAGCCAGCCGTCCACCGCCGGCACCAGCCCTGGTACAAGATCCTCTACATTCAGGTGCTGATCGCGATCGCACTCGGGGTGCTCGTCGGCTATTTCTATCCCGATCTCGGCAAGGCCCTGAAGCCGCTCGGCGACGGTTTCATCGCGCTGATCAAGATGATGATCGCGCCGGTGATCTTCTGCACCGTGGTGCACGGCATCTCCTCGATGGGCGACCTCAAGCGCGTCGGTCGGGTCGGGCTGAAGTCGCTGATCTATTTCGAGACGGTCTCGACCGTGGCGCTCGCGGTCGGCCTGCTGGTCGGCGAGGTGCTCCAGCCCGGGCACGGCTTCAACATCGATCCCGCCACGATCGACCCGAAATCGGTGGCGACCTACGTCACCAAGGCCAAGGAAGAAGGCATCGTCGCCCATCTGATGGCGATCATCCCCGACAGCTATCTGGGCGCCATCGCACGCGGCGATCTGTTGCAGGTGCTACTGATCTCGATCCTGTCGGGCTTCGCCATCGCGTTCCTCGGCAAGGCCGGCGAGCCCATTGCGGAGGCGATCGACAAGGCCGCAAAGATGTTCTTCGGCATCATCCGCATCATCGTGCGCGTCGCCCCGATCGGAGCGTTCGGCGCGATGGCGTTCACCGTCGGTGCCTACGGCCTCGGTTCGCTGCTCAACCTCGCGGCCCTGATCGGCACGTTCTATCTCACCAGCATCCTGTTCGTGGTGGTCGTGCTCGGCGCAATCGCGCGGCTCGCCGGCTTCTCGATCTTGCGTTTCATCGCCTACATCAAGGACGAGCTGCTGATCGTGCTCGGCACCTCGTCATCAGAAACGGTGCTGCCGCAGATGATCCAGAAGATGGAGCATCTCGGCGCCTCGCGTTCGGTGGTCGGCCTCGTCATTCCGACCGGTTACAGCTTCAACCTCGACGGCACCAACATCTACATGACGCTGGCAACGCTGTTCCTGGCGCAGGCGACCAATACCCATCTGACCATCTGGCAGGAGCTCGGCATTCTCGGCATCGCCATGATCACCTCGAAGGGCGCCTCTGGCGTGACGGGGGCGGGCTTCATCACGCTGGCGGCGACGCTCTCGATCGTGCCCGACATCCCGATCCAGTCGATTGCGATCCTGGTCGGCATCGACAAGTTCATGAGCGAGTGCCGCGCGCTGACCAATCTGATCGGCAACGGCGTCGCCTGTGTCGTCATCAGCATCTCCGAAGGCGAGCTCGACCGCGATGCGCTGCACGAGACCATGGCCCATCCGCTGGAGATGGGTGAGGCGCTCGAACCGGGCGGCAGCGCCGCCTCCTAGGCCGCGCGCAGGTTGGGCGGCGTCCGGTTCCAACGCGGTAGTTTCCCGGAGTGGTAAATTGGAGCGACGCGAGTCACAACTGCTGCGTTGGGATCACGGATTGATACTCATCTTTTTCCACCCGACGCGCTGGGGGCAGGGCGTCGGGTTTTTGAAAATTGTCGTCGTGCCGAACCGCAAAGCGGGATCAAATGATCCTGCAACCGGCGCGCTGCCTCGGGGCAGCAAGATCGAGCCGTCGGGTAATCCCGATCGCCTGCAAAAACGCCTCATCATGACTGACGACGAGCAGCGCGCCGTCATAGGCCCTCAAGCCCGCTTCGACGGCTTCGATGGATTCGATGTCCAGATGATTGGTCGGCTCGTCGAGGATCAGCAGCGACGGCGGCATCGCTCCGCCCAGCACGCAGGCAAGGCCTGCACGAAACATCTGCCCGCCGCTCAAATGTCCCGCAATCTGCAAGGCGGCATCGGCTCGAAACATGAACCGGGCCAGCGCCGCATGGCATTCATTTGCACCCGCCTTCGGATGGAAGCGCCTGAAGTTATCCAGGATGGAGACCGCGGGATCGAGCAGGCTGGCCTTCTGATCGAACAGCGCAAGATCCGGCCTGACCCGCATGGTGCCGGAGAGCGGACGTAGTTCGCCGGCGACGAGTTTCAGCAGCGTCGTCTTGCCGGAACCGTTGGGTCCGACAATTGCCAGGCGCTCCGGACCAACGATCGCGAGCGATAGATCGCGCAAGACTTCCCGGTCCGGCCGATAGCCGGCGCTGACGCAATCGAGCCAAACCACCTCCCTGCCCGCTGGCAGCCGGGTCGAGGGCAGCTTCACCGACAGCGGCTGAAGAATCTCGATGCGCCGGCGCGCCGTATCAAGGGCCTCAAGCGCATCCGCACGCCGCCGCTCGGCGATCTGCGCGGTCTTGCCGCCGGTGTCTTCGCTACGGTCCTTGCGTGCGCCGGCCAGGATGCGCGGCATGTCGCCCTTGGCGCGCTTCTTCTTGCCCCCGCCGTCCTTGCGCGCTTTCCTCTCCGCGGCCTCCTGCGCTTTCCCGTCGATCTCGGACAGGCGCCTCTGGGCATGCGCGAGGTCGTGCCTGACAGCCGCGAGCGCAACGGCTTTCTGCTCGCAATAACTGCTCCAATTGCCGCCGTATCGCGTAGCTCCGAGCGACCTCAGCTCGACGATCGCATCCATGGTTTCGAGCAGGCTCCGATCGTGGCTGACGACGATCGCCCCACCGCGCCAAGACGCAAGGAAATCGATCACCGCCTTGCGCCCCTCCCGATCGAGATTGTTGGTGGGCTCGTCGAGCAGCAGGAAGTCTGGCTCCGCAAAGATCAGCGCGGCCAGACGAACCCGCGTGACCTGCCCGCCCGACAGGCGGTCGAGCTCGATCTCCGGAGCGACGTCGAACCCGACACGCGCAAGGGCGGACGTAAGCCGTGTTTCGAGGGTCCAATCGACCTCGGAAACCTCCTCGGCCAAGGCATCCCCGCGCTCGGCACGGCGAAGCACATCGAGCGCGGCTCGCGCACCGAACAGGTCGATCACCTTCGCGCCCGCAAGGGGCTGGACGTCCTGGCGCAACAGACCAACGGTTCCGTTGATAGCAACGCGCCCCGATTGAGGAATGTGCTCTCGCGAAATCGACGCAAGCAGCGTCGTCTTCCCGACGCCGTTGCGGCCGACGAGGCCGGTCCGCTCGGCGCCGAACGTCAGATCGATATTGGAAAAAAGAGAGCGGCCGTCAGGCGAGGACAGCGACAGGTTGGACAGGATGATGGAAGCAGGCATGGAATTCCCCGTGAGCAAGGCAGGTCGGCTTTGCGGTCGGGGTCAAATCCATGGATCTCGAATATCCTGTTTGAGGGCTCTCTAACTAATCCCATCGAAGGGCGAGATCAAGGCGAGGCTCTGAGGAACGACGGCGCGCGGAGCGCCGACGTCCGCCGCAGGCCCGCGCGATCAACCCTTGAGCGCGGTGACCACGACCTCGATCAGCGCGCTGCCGCCGAGATCGGCGACGCCGACGGTGGCGCGGGTCGGCAGATTGTCGCCGAAGAACTCGGTCCAGACCGCGTCCATCTCCTTCTTCTTGGAAAGGTCCGTGACGAAGATCGAGGTGCTCACGACGCGCGACTTGTCGGTGCCCGCTTCCTTCAGATAGCCGGCGATCTTGCCGAGGATGTTGCGGGTCTGCTCGCCCATCGACACAGAGGTGTCGTCGGCGATGGTGCCGCCAATGAAGACGAAGCCGTTGGCTTCGACGGCGCGGTGCATGATGGGCGTGCGGATGCTGCGGGTAATGCTCATGATGTCCTCTTTTGCTAGAGCGTGGAGGGGTGGAAACGGTCGATGCCGAGATCGCCGATGCGGGTCTGGGTGCCGCCGTTGACGATCAGCTCCGCCATGACGGCGCCCGCGCCGGGGCCGAGCTGGAAACCGTGCAGCGAAAAACCGAATTGGTGATAGAGGCCCTTGTGCCGGCTGCTCGGTCCAAACACGGGCAGATCGTCCTTGGTCTTGGCCTCGATGCCGGCCCAGGCCCGCATGATCGTCGCGTCGCGCATGACCGGGAACAGCTCGAACACGGTGCGGGCGCTGGTCGCGAGGCTTTTCCAGTCCAACACCGTCTCGTTGCGATCCTGATGGGGCGTAGCCAAATGGCCGCCGCCGATCAGCACCGTGCCGTTCTTGAATTGCTTGAAGGACAGCTTGCGGCCGCGCAGGATCACGACCGGATCGATGAAATGCGGCACGCGCGAGGTGATCATCAACATCGGCGCCACCGTCTCGACCGGAACGGGCTCACCGAGCGCGGCTGCGATGGTCCCGGCCCAGGCGCCGGCGGCATTGACGAGCACCGGCGCGGCAAAGCTCTCGGCGCCGACATCGACATGCCAGAGACCATCGGTGTGCCGGATATTCGTGGCGGCAATGCCCTCGCGCACGGTCGCACCTAGTTGCTCCGCCTTGCGACGGAACGCCGTCGTCGCCTGCGCGGGATTGGCCGCACCGTCGCGGCGCGAGACCACGCCGCCGGGACAGGTCTCGGCCACCGCCGGCACGAGGCGCCGCAGCTCTGCGGCATCGATCAGCTCTTCGTGGGTGAAGCCGAGCGCGTTGAGCTCGGCCACACGTGCGCGGCAGACCGCGAGTTCCTCTTCGTTCTCGGCGACGAGGACCTGGCCATAGCTCTCAAAGCTGCAATCGTCGTCGAGGAGATCGGTGATCTTCTCCCAGATACCCATCGAGCGGATCGAAAGCGGGATTTCGGGGATGTGCCGCGCAAGCTGGCGCACGCCGCCGGCGTTGACACCGGAAGCGTGCCGGCCGGCATAGTCCTTCTCGATCAGCACCGGCTTGAGGCCGGCGAGACACAGATATAGCGCGGTCGAGCACCCGTGGATGCCGC
>NZ_JADPJF010000070.1:362963-381557 GCF_023073295.1 Bradyrhizobium sp. 23
GCCGACGACGATCGCATCCACGTTTTTCGTCATCCGCGCACCACCGCCTTGATGTCGTCTGCGCTCTTCGGAACGGCGGCGAGCTCGGCGAGCGTGATCGGCTTGACCGGCGCGCGCAGCCGGTAATAGCCAATCTCCTGCGGGCTCTTGCCCCGCGCCTGCGCCATCAGCTCGGTGACGGTGAGGCCGCAGAGCCGGCCCTGGCACGGCCCCATGCCGGTGCGGCGGTAGGCCTTGAGCTGGTTCGGCCCGGTCGCGCCGATCGCGACGGCGTCGAGAATATCCTTTGCGGTGACCTCCTCACAGCGACAGACGATGGTGTCGCCTGCGGGAATGCGAAACTGCGGCGCCGGCCGGAACAGCGTGTCGAGAAAAACGCGACCACGTTCGGCCTTGGCGAGATCGGCGCGGAGGCTCGCCATCGGCGCAGATTTTTTTGCAGCCGCAGGCGCCAACGCCTCCACTGCCGCGCGTGCCGCGATGCGGCCGCGCACTACGGCTGCGTTCGCCCCGCCGATGCCGGCGCCGTCGCCAGCAATCGCAATGCCGGCGACCGACGAATTGCCGCTGGCATCCAGCACCGGAGACCAGCACAATTGCAAATCATCCCAGCGATGCTCGATTCCGGCCGCCATCGCCAGATTGACGTTGGGCACGACGCCCTGGTGCAGCAGCAAGAGATCCGCAAGGACGGTCTCGCGTTTGCCGCCGGCGACATAGCTGACGTTCGCGAGTTGGCCGTCACCAGAGGCAGCAAGCTCGCTGACACCTGAGACGACCTGCACCTTCGCCTTCACCTCGCGCATCATCGACAAGCCCTTGGCGAAATACGGCGAGGTCAGGAAAGCGAAAGCGTGGGGGAGTGCGGCGAAATAGTTTCCGCGCTCGGTGGTGTCGAGAATGCGATCGATGCGACCGCCGAGACGCAAGATCTGCGCGGCGAGCAGCCAGAGCAGCGGCCCCTGCCCCGCGATCACCGTGCGGCCATCCGGCACCAGGGCCGATGTTTTCAACATGGTCTGCGCGGCGCCCGCGGTCATCACGCCCGGAAGCGTCCACCCGGGAATCGGAAACGGCCGCTCCAGCGCGCCGGTCGCGAGGATCACGCGCCTGGCCTTGACGAAGGCGGACGCGCCGCCGACCGAGACGGCGATATCGAGATTGCGATCGAGGCTCCAGACCGTTGCGCGCTGAATGACCTCCGCGTTGCCTGCGCGTAGCGCCTGCACGAGATCGGTACCGACCCAATAGTCCTCACCGAGCTGGCTGCGGTCGGTCACCGGCGTCGAGGCGATGGCACGAAACACCTGGCCTCCGGGGCCGATATTCTCGTCGAGCAGCAGCGTGGACAGGCCGGCTTCGGCGGCCGTCGCGGCGGCGGCAAGGCCGGCAGGCCCGGCCCCGATCACCACGACGTCATATTCTTCGCGCTTGGGAGCCACAGTCATTTCCCGATCTCCCGCTTGCCCTTCTGAATCTCGATCTGCATGCCGTCGGTGACCGGCACCAGGCAGCCCTGTCGGTTGCCGACGCCATCGATGGTGACGAGGCAATCGAAGCACACGCCCATCATGCAATAGGGCAAACGCAGCGCCCCGCTGACTGCGGTCGAACGGCGTGCATCGCAGCTCGAGGCCAGCAGCGCGGCGGAGACGGTGTCGCCCTGCCGCGCCGCGACGGCAACGCCATCGACGAAGATTTGCACCGCTGGCCGCTTGTCCTGCTCGGATCGTTTGAACATCCTGGCTCCTTCAATGTCCCTAGTAGCCGCTGTTGTTCGCGGCACCGGCGGCGCCAAAACGGCTGGCCGAGAACGCGCCGACCAGCTCGGGCTCGAGCGCGCCTTGCGCAACCATCCGCGCGATCTCGAAGGCGTGGTTGGAGGCGAGTGTCACCCCGGAGTGGCAGCAAGCGACGAAGGCACCGGGATGCGTCTCCGACTGGTCGTAGATCGGAAAGCCGTCCTGCGGCATGACGCGGATGCCGGCCCAGCTCCGGACCACGTTGAGCCGCGCGAGATGCGGAAACATGCGCTGGGCGCGATCCGTCATCACGGCGCTGATCGAGTGCTTCAGCGCGCGATCGTCGAGCTCGTCTTCCTTGCTGTCGCCGATCATCACCGTGCCCTCGTCGGTCTGGCGGATCGTGGTCAGCGGATGCGGCAGAAAGGGCATGGTGCGCTCGGTCACCACGATCTGGCCGCGGGTCGGGCCCATCGGGGCGTGGAGACCGACCATCGGCGCCAGGGTCTGGTTAGCATTGCCGGCGGCGAGCACGATCTTGGCGGCACGGAGCTCGCCCTGCGGCGTCGTCAGGCAGAATTCGCCGCTGCTCCTGCTGATCGCCGAGACCGGGCGCTCCGGAAGATAGTCGATGCCGAATGCCTTGAAGCCGGTGTGGAACGCACGAAACGTGCGCAGCGAATTGACGTGACCGTCGAGTGGACAATAACTGCCGCCGGAGACCTCGGGCCCGATCAGCGGCAGCGCCTTCTTCACCTCGGATGCCGGCAGCATCTCCATCTTGTAATCGGCGGCACCCGTCTGGTTGTGCATGCGCTTGACCAGCTCGGCGCGCTGACCGAACTCGTCCTCGCCAAGCGTCAGATGAAAACCGCCGTTCTGCTGAAGCGAGACATCGAGGCCGGTCTGCTGCTTCAGCTCCGAGGCGAGCCTGCTCCACGCCTGTGACGCCTGCACCGTCCAGACGGTATAGGCTGGCATGCCGAGCCCCTTGCTCTGGACCCAAACCAGCGCAAAGTTCGCGCGTGAGGCGCGCTTGGTGATGTCGCCTTCGTCGAGCACGGCCACCTTCTTGCCGAGTCTTCCCAGGCCCCAGGCGATGGCGGAGCCGAGCAATCCGCCGCCGACGACGGCGACGTCGTAATCTGTTCGCATGGATTCTCCTATCGCCCTGTATCGCCCTTGCCGGCGAGCACGCGGTCGAGCCCGTAGAAGCGATCGAGCAGAATGAGGGCGGTCATGGTGATCGCGATCACGCAGGCCGAGACGGACGTCACCAGCGGATCGATGTTGTCCTGGATGTAGAGGAACATGCGCACCGGCAGTGTTTCGGTGCCGGGTCCCGCGAGGAAGACGGTCATGGTGAGATCGTCGAAGGACTGGATGAAGGCGAGCGCCCAGCCGCTGATGACGCCGGGCAGGATCAACGGCAGCGTCACGCGGCGGAATAGCGTCCAGCCGCCGGCACCGAGCGAGACCGCCGCCATCTCGACCGAAAGGTCCATGCCGGTCGCCGCCGCCAGGGTCAGCCGTAGCGCGAACGGAAACACGATGATGACATGCGCGATGATCAGCGCGGCGAAGCTGCCGCCCATCCCGGCCGAGGTGAAGAAGCGCAGGAACGCGATGCCGAGCACGACATGCGGGATCATCAGCGGCGAGAGAAAGAGGGCCGCGAGCGCATCACGGCCGCGGAAGCGATAGCGCGCGATCGCGAGCGCCGCCGGTACCGCGAATAATAGCGCGACGAACGACGATAGTGCGCCCAGGCCAAGGCTGACCCAGAAAGCATGGACGAATTCGGGATAGTTGGCGATCGCCCTGAACCAGCGCAACGAAAAACCGTTTGTCGGCAACGACAGGAAGCCTTCAGGCGTGAACGCAACGAGGCAGACGACGAGGATCGGCGCCACCATGACGATGACAAAGATGGTGTGGAAGATCAGCGCGAGCGGGCCATTCCGGCTCATCGGAACACCTCCGCGTAACGGCGCTCGATCAGTGCGTTGCTGCCGACGACGATCAAGACCAGCGCGGCCAGCAGCAGCGTGGCGACCGCCGCCCCCAGCGGCCAGTTCAGCGTGTTGAGGAACTCGTCATAGGCCAGCGTCGCCGCGACCTTGAGTCGACGGCCGCCGATGATGGCGGGCGTCGCAAACGCGCTGGCCGAGAGCGAGAACACGATGATCGCCCCAGACAGCACGCCCGGCATGATCTGCGGCATGATGATGCGGTGGATGATGGTCGCAGGGCCGGCGCCGAGCGACATCGCGGCATTCTCGATCTGCGGATCGAGCCGCTGCAGCGCCGCCCACACCGACAGCACCATGAACGGCATCATCACGTGCGCGAGTGCGACCACCATGCCGGTTTCGGTGAACATGAAGGGGATAGGCGCGCGGATCAGCCCGGCCGACATCAGCAGCTTATTGACGAGGCCGTTGTTGCCGCCGAACAGCAGCGCCCAGCCGAGCGTCCGCGCCACCACGGAAATCAGCAACGGCCCCAGGATGACCAGGAGAAAAACGCTCTTCCAGCGTCCGCTCATGCGGTTGAGGATGTAGGCTTCGGGTGCACCGAGCACGGCGGTGAGCAGCGTAGTCAGGATCGCGATGCGAAACGTCCGCCCGAACATCTCGGCGTAATAGGGATCGGTTACGATCTCATGCCAGTTCTTGAGGATGAAGACCGGCTCGATGCCCTTGTACTGGCCCCAATCATGGAAGGACAGCATCACGGTCATTGCCAGCGGAATCAGGAGCACGCCGACGAACAGCATCAAAGCGGGCGCCGTCAGCGCCCAGGGCGTGCGTGCGTTTCGTTCCTCGGCGGAAGCGCTCATGCGACGCCCCTCACGCTCATGTCCTCGGGCCGCCAGGTGAGGTGAACGGCCTCGCCTTCGACCGGCTGCGACCGGCCGTCATTCTGGCGGATCACGGTCGCCGGGCCGCATTCGCTCTCGCACTGGAACAGCCAGTGATTGCCCTGGAAGATGCGTGTGATGATCTTTGCGCTGAGGCCCGCGTCGCCAAAGTCGATCCGCTCGGGGCGAATGCTAATGGTGACGGGACCGCTGCGCCCGACATGCGCAGGCGCGCTCCACGAGCCGACAATCAATCGCCCAGGCGCACTGGTCCGATCGATCGTCGCGGCAAAGTCGTTGGTCTTTCCCAAAAACTGCGAGACGAAGGCCGAGGCCGGCTTCTCATAAGTCTCTTGCGGCGTGCCGATCTGCTCGATCCGGCCCTGGCTCATCACCACGATGCGGTCGGACAACGACATCGCCTCGTTCTGGTCGTGGGTGACGAGGATCGTGGTGGTGCCGATGGTACGCTGGATCTGGCGCAGCTCGATCTGCATCTCCTCGCGCAGCTTGGCGTCGAGATTCGATAGCGGCTCGTCGAGCAACAGCACGCTCGGCTTGATCACCAGCGCGCGCGCCAGCGCCACGCGCTGCTGCTGGCCGCCGGACATGCGACGCGGATGGCGATCCTCGTAGCCGGCAAGCCCGACCATCGCGAGCGCTGCGCGAACGCGCTCGGTCCGTTCGCCGCGCGGCACATTGCGCATCTCGAGCCCGAAGGCGACATTCTCGGCCGCGGTCATGTGCGGAAACAGCGCGTAGCTCTGGAACACGATCCCGAGCCCGCGTTTGGCCGGATGGATCGCGGTCAGATCCTTGCCTTGCAGCCGGATCGCGCCGCGGGTGGGATCGAGGAAGCCCGCGATCATCTGCAGGGTCGTGGTCTTGCCGCAGCCGGAGGGGCCGAGAAAGGAGACGAACTCCCCCTTCCCGACCGCGAGACTGAAGTCGTCGACGACAGTCTGCGCTCCGAATTGCTTGGCGACCCCTTCGAGCTCGAGATAGGCCATCGCACTGTCTCCGGGATGACCGATCAGCGCTCGACCTCGCGATTCCAGCGCTTGGTCCATTCCTCGCGCTTCTCGTTGATGACGGTCCAGTCCGGATTATAGAGCTTTGCCGCGCGCTCGCCGATCGGCGCCATCTTGCCGAGCTCGGGCGGGATCACCAGCGATTTCAGCACCGGGCCGTAGCCGTAATCCTTCAGCATCACGAGCTGGATCTTGGGTTCGAGCAGCATCTTGACGAAGCTAGACGCAAGCGGCGAGGCGTTCGGCTTGGTGATCGGACAGGCGGTCGTCAGCAACGTCGCGGCGCCCTCCTTCGGATAGACGAAATCGACGGGGAAGCCGGTATTGGCAAAGCTCTGCACGCGGCCGGTGCCCCACACCGCGATCACAGCCTGCCCGGACTGGAACAGCTCGGTCATCTTGCCCGGCGACGGCTCATAGGCGAGCACGTTCGGATTGATCTGCTCCTTGAAGATCTTGAAGCCGGAATCGACATTGGACTCGCCGCCGCCATTCATCTTCGACAGCATCACCAGCGCTTCGAGGCCATAGGTGTTGTTGATCGGCGGGATCACGAGCTGCTTGGCGTATTTCGTGTCCTTGAGATCGTTCCAGGAGGTCGGCGGCGCCCAGCCCTTCTCCGCAAACACCTTGGTGTTGTACATCAGGCCGGTCGCGACGATGCCGATCGCGACCGCACGATCGTCCTTGAAGCGCGCGGTGTCGTAGAGATCGGTCGGCAGGCCATCGAGCTTGCCGCAGAAGCCGAGTTGGATCGCCTGGTACATCGGGCCGTCGTCAACGATGGCGACGTCGATCTGCTGGTTGCCCTTCTGCGCCTGGAGCTTGGCCAGCGTGTCGGTGGAGTTGCCGGCGACGTACTCGACCTTGACGCCGTTCTCCTTCTCAAAAGTCGGGATCACCTCGTCGCGGATGGTCTTCTCGAACGAGCCGCCATAGCCGGCGACATAGAGCGTCTTTTGCTGAGCCGTGGCAACCGAGGGGGCGGCGATGAGGGCCGCGATGCTGACCGCTGTCAGAAGGCGAAAAGTCTTCATGTGGTCCGATCTCCATACCGGGATGAGGTGACGTGCCGACGAGTCTCGTTGGCTGAACCTTCCGCATTTCCTTCCGCGCAGATCCCTCTCCGACTAGGGCTCCAGCCCTTGCGCGGCGAATTTTGGCGCGATCCGGAGGTTTAAACCCCTCCAATCTGCCGAAAAAGCGGGCCGTCTCCAGCACTGATGAAAAAGATCGCAAACTCCGGCTTCCATCGTCCAATGAATAATGGCAGCCTCTGCATGCCTAAATATTATGAATGGAAATGGGGATGGCCCGGATCAATTCGCGGCAGGTGGAGGCTTTCCGGGCGACGATGCTGACCGGCAGCGTGACGGAGGCGGCGGCGCTGATGACCGTGACGCAGCCGGCGGTCTCCCGGTTGCTGCGCGACCTCCAGGCGCTGTTGAAGATGGAGCTGTTCGAACGGCGCGGCACCGGCCTCGTGCCGACCGCTGCGGCCATGGCACTCTACACCGAAGTCGAGCGCTCCTTCGTCGGCCTCGAACGCATCACCGCGGCAGCCGAGGAAATCCGCGGCCGCCGCACCGGCTCACTGCGGATCGCGGCACTTCCAGCATTGTCGAATGGCTATTTGCCGCGGCTCACCGGGCACTTCCTGAGGGAGCGGCCGAACCTCAACCTCGCTTTCTTCGGCGTGATCTCGCCGATCGTGGTCGACTGGGTACTGAACAATCAGTGCGACGTCGGCTTTGCCGAGGTGCCCATCGCGCATTCGGGCTTGCCGAGCCAGAAGCTGCCGGCGCCCGCGCGTGTGGCTGTACTGCCCACCGGTCACCGCCTCGCGGAAAAGGAAGTGCTGGAGCCCCGCGACTTCGAGGGCGAGACTTTCATCTCGCTGTCGGCGGGCTCGTCGAGCCGCCACCTCGTCGACCAGGTCTTCCATCGCCACGATGTCCGCCGCGTGCTCAGGGTCGAGACCACGCTGTCGGAGATCATGTGCGGCATGGTGTCGTCAGGACTTGGCGTCGCCATCTGCGATCCCTTCACCGCCCAGGAATTTTCCACCCGCGGCGTCGTCGTGCGCCGCTTCCTGCCGCGCATCGACTTCGAATTCTCGGCGGTCTTTCCGGCACAGCGCAGCCCCTCGCCGGTAGCGCTCGATCTGGTCGAGACCATACGCAAGGCGCTCGCCGAATTCGACGAGCCACCCCTCAGCCGTTGAACGCCGCCTGTGCCTCCGGCAGGTCCCAGATCTTGCCAATCGCAGCGGTGCCGGCAGCCGTGATCGCCGCCTCGTCGGCGCCGAGATAGCGGCCGGCATCGACCAGCATGCGGCCGTCGACCATGACCTGATCGATATTGGCGCGATTGGCGAGCGCGATCAGCGCGCGGCGCGGGTCGAACAGCGGCTGAAGATGCGGATGGGTGAGATCGACGATCGTGAGGTCGGCGGTCGCGCCCGGCTCGATACGGCCGAGATCGGGCCGCTTGATGACATCGGCCGCGATTGCCGTGTTCGCCTCGATCAACTCGGGCGCGTTCGCGACATCGGCACGCGCCGAGGTGATCTTGGAGATCAGCGACGCCGCATTGAGCTCGCCGAGCAGGTCCATGTTGTAGCCGTCGGTGCCGACCACCGTGCGCACGCCGTGCTCCGCGAACTGGCTGAAGGCCGCGGTGACGCCGGCGCGCGCGAACACGCGCGGGCAGTTGAGAACCGTCATACCGCGCGCGGCCATCAGCTTGAGATCGTCATCGGTGCTGAACATGCAGTGTGCCGCCATCAGGTCGGGCGCCAGCAGGCCGAGCCAGTCGAGATATTGCGCCGGCGTGCGGCCGCCATAGCGCTTGCCGATGGTTTCGACCTCGGCGCGGCTCTGCGCCATATGCGTCGTGACGGGCACGCCGAGCTCGCGTGCCCGCGCGGCACAGGCCCTCAACAGATCAGGCCCGCAGGTGTCGGTGGCATGCGGACTCATCGCAAGGCCGATGCGGCCGTCGCCGCGATTATTCCAGCGCTGGTAGAGTGCATCCCAGGTCGCCATGTCGGCTGTGCCGTCATCGCCGGAATAGTGCACCACGCCGTCGGGGCCGGCCTTGGCGTCCGACGTCGAGAACAGATAGGGCGCGCCGTAGAAGCGGATGCCCATCTCCTCGGCGGCATCGAACATCTCCGGGATCGAGTTGCGGAACGGCTCCATCACCGTGGTGGCGCCGCCCTTCAGGAGTTGGAGGATGCCGAGCCGCGCGACCGCCATGCGCTCTTCCGCCGACAAGATATCTGCACCGCGCTTGGTCAGCGGCAAAAGCACCGTGTAAACGATGCTCTGATTGTTGCGGCGGCCGTTGCCGTCCTCGGTGTGGCTGCGCGCCAGCGCTTCGGAGAAGCAGTGATTGTGCAGGTTCAACAGGCCCGGCAGAACGAAGCGGCCGGGACGGTCATGCACCTCGTCCGCCCGCGGCTTGTCGCGCGTGACCGCGGCAATCTTCTTGCCTTCGACCAGAACCCAATGGTCGCGCAACACGTCCTGCGCGCCGTCCTTGCGTGACAGCACATAGCTGCCGAAGATTGCGATCATGCTCATGCGGGGCGTACGTTCCAGAAGACGGCGGTGCCGTCGAGAATGCCGGTGATGGCTTTGCGATAGGCGGTCGGCTGCTTGTACAGGCCAATCGGAATATAGGGGATTTCCTGGAAAGCCACCGCCTGGATCTCACGGCAGATGCGCTGCTGCTCCGCGAGCTCGGAGGCCGCCAGCCACTGGCTGCGGAGCCCGGCCATCTTCTCGCTCGCATACCAGCCGGCGACCTTGCCCTCACCACGGATATTGGTGTTGCCGGCCGGATTGAGCCAGTCGATGCCCTGCCAGTTGCCGACCGCCGCGCTCCAGCCGCCCTGCCCGATCGGGTCCTTCTTGAGTTGGCGTTGCAGCACCACGGCGAAATCGAGCCCGGCATATTCGACGTTCATGCCGGCCTTGCGCAAGGAGTCGACGGCGATCTCGCCAAGCGGCTTCTGCGCCAGTGAGTTGGTGGGCACGAGCACCACGACCTTCTTGCCATTATACCCCGCGGCCTTGAGATCGGCCTTCACTTTGGCGTAGTCACGCGGGCCGCGGAAGACATCGAGGCCGACATCGCTGGCCATCGGCGTATTCGGCGCGAAATAGCCGATCGGTGAGACCTGGAAGTTCGGATCGGTACCGGCCACCGCGGTCATGAAGGCGGATTGATCGATGGCCCCCAGGAGCGCGCGGCGAACGGCAGGATTGTCGAACGGTGGCTGAAGATGATTGAGGCGCAGCATGCAGGCGTAACCGCGGGGATCGAGGATCCGCGTCTCGATGTCGCCGGCCGCCTTGATGATCGGCAGCAGGTCGTGTGGCGTGGTCTCTTGCCAGTCCTGCTCCCCGGTCTGCAGCGCGGCGACGCCGTGCCGGCATCGGGCGTGGTGGTCCAGACCACCCGATCGTAGTGCACGATCTTCGGGCCCGCTGTCCAATCCGGTTTGCCGTCCGTGCGCGGCTGATAGCGCTCGAACCTGGCATACGCGTTGCGCGCACCCTGCACGCGCTCGTCGGCGAGATAGCGGAACGGGCCGCTGCCGATCACTTCGGTGAGCGGCTTGAACGGATCCTGGCCCGCCAGCCGCTCCGGCATCATGAAGCACGCGTTGATCGCGGCCTTGCCCAGCGCTTGCGGCAACAGCGGGAATGGACGTTTGAGGCGGAAGCGGATGGTGCGGTCGTCAGTGGCCGACAGCTCGTCAGTCGCCTCCATCAGCTCGCCGCCAAAGCCGTCGCGCGCGGCCCAGCGGCGGATGCTCGCGACGCAGTCGCGGGCGAGCACGCGCTCGCCATCGTGCCAGAACAGACCGTCGCGCAAGCTGAGGTCCCATTGCAGCCGGTCGCCGGAGACGACATGGCCCGACAGCATCTGAGGCGAGACCTGGAGCGAAGAGCTCATGCCGTAGAGCGTGTCGTAGACCATGAAGCCGTGGTTTCGCGACACTTGTGCCGTCGAATAGATGGGATCGACGAAGGCGAGGTCGATCACCGGAATGAAGCGTAGCGTGGTCTGGGATTCGGCGCGCAGGATGCCCGGAAATGACAGCGCCGGCACCGCGGCTACGGCCTTGAGGAGCGAACGGCGGGAGACGGGCATTGCAAGAGGCTCCTGAAGGATCTTACGTGTTCAACAAGACCGCGCCGATCGCAGCGGCCACCGCCTGCTGCGCCGGCTCGACCACGGGCACACCGATGGCATCCGCAATCGCCGCGCGGTGCGAGGCCATGCCGGCGCAGCCCATCACCACGACATCGGCACGGCATTGCGAGACCAGCGCGCGGCCGGCTTCAATCAACCGTCCCCGGATGTCCGCGCCTGCCGTCTCCGCCGCGCTCGCGCCGACCGACCAGCTTCCGGCATAGCGGCTGTCGATGCCCATCAGCCGCACCATCCGCTGCTGGCGGCGAATGCTCGACGGCGACAGCGCGATGACGCCAAATCGCTCGCCCAGCATCATTGCGCGAAAGATGCCGCACTCGGCGATGCCCATCACCGGGCGCCCGCCGGCCGCCTCGCGCACCGCATGCAGGCCGGGATCACTGAAGCAGGCGAGCACGAAGGCATCCGCATCGGCGCGCGACACACGGTTGACCAGCGGCATCACCATGCTGTCGGCGTCGCGTTGCGAGCTGATGCCCGGCGGCCCCCCGGCAAGGCCGACGACCTCGATTGCGGGTCCGCCGGCGATGCGTAGCGGCGCGACGGCGTCGTCGATCGCCGCCGTCACCGATGCGGAGGAGTTGGGGTTGATGACGAGGATACGGGTCATGGCGTGGCTCAACTTTTTCCGGCCTCGTGGCGCAGGAAGTTGGCCGCGATCTTCTCACCGGTCGTGATCCAGACATCCGGGCACGACTTTGCGTAGGTCAGGAATTCGCGCAGCAGGCGCAGCCGCATCGGTCGACCGCTGCATTGTGGATGCAGCACGGTCGTCACCATCGCGCCCCAGTCTCTGGTTTCGTCGAGCTCGTCCTTCCAGATCGAGAGCACATGCTCCTTGGGGAAAATCGAGCGCGGACTGAAGCGCGCGGACAGGCCGTGCATCCAGTCGTCATAGCTGGCGGTCACCGGCAGCTCGATCGTGCCCGGCTTGCCGTCGGCGAGACGATGGCGATAGGGCCGCACGTCGTCGCGGAACGAGGAGGTGTAGACGATGCCGTGGCGCACTAACGCCACCCGCAGTTCCTCGGTGAATTCGCCGTAGGGCGCGCGGTAGCCGGTCGGCCTGACGCCGAGCCGGCGCTTGAGCGCCTCGAACCCGCGCTCGAGCTCCTCCTCGATCCAGGGATCGCCGGGATCGGGCAACAGATGGTGATAGCCGTGGTGGCCGATCTCGTGACCGGCCTTGAGAATGGCCTCGGCCATCGCCGGATGCGCGTCGACCGACCATCCCGTGACGAAGAAGGTCGCCTTGAGATCGAGCTGTTCGAGCAGCTCCAGGAGCTTCGGCGTGCCGACGCGCGCCTCATAGCCGCCATAGCTCATGGTGATGAGCCGCTGGGCGTGCACCGCGTCCTTGCTGGTCCAGGCGCTCTCCGCGTCCACGTCGAACGACAGGAACATCGCCGAATTGTACGGCTTCGGCCAGGGGTATTCCGGTGCAGGATCCGCGGTGTTGGCCGGAACGAGCGGAATGCTCTGGAGTGCCTTACTGTCCAGCATTGATGGTCGCCTTTTCGAGTGCGTTGTCGGTCAGTTTCCACTTGGCGAGGAGCGTGCGATAGGTGCCATCCGCGATCAGTGCATCGACCGCCTCGAGCATGGCTTGCTGCAGCGCCTTTTCCTTGACCGGCAGAGCGATGCCGGTGAATTGCTGCGCGATGGGCTCGCCCACGGTCGCATAGGTGCCGGGCTCGAGGTCCATGATGTAGGGCAGCGTCTCGTTGCCCTGGGCGGCGGCATCGATGCGGCCCTGCCTGAGCTGGGTGCGGGCGTCGGCCGAGCCGTCGGTGCCGACGAACTGGATCGGATTGGTGCCGCAATTCTTCTCGCTCCAGGCCGCGATCTGCGCGGGGAACATGGTGCGGCGGCTGGCGCCGACCTTCTTGCCACAGAGCGCGGCTGCGTCCTTGAACTCCGCCTTGCGCGACTGCTGCACGAAGAACTGCGGGCCGCTGCGCAAATAATCGACGAAGGACGCGATCTCGTGCCGGCTGGCATAGTCCGTGAAGCCGGACAGGATGGCGTCCACCCGCCCGGTCGAGATCGACGGCATGAACTCGGCAAAGCTGGTCTCCTGCCACTCGATCTTGACGCCGAGCTTGCGGCCGATGGCCTCGCCGAGATCGATGTCGAAGCCGGACAACGCGTTGGTGGCGGGATCGCGGAACTCCATCGGTGGATAGTTCGGCACCAGCGCGACCTTGATGCTGCCGCGCTTGGCGATCTCCGCCGGCAGCTCGACTGCCATGACCGGAGCGCTCATGGCGCCAACGAGTGCCGCCGTAACCAGAAGTCTCTTCATCGATACGCCCCCATTCAGATCACTGCCGAAAGAAATGCCTTGGTACGCTCCTCGCGCGGCGCGCCCAAGACATCGGATGCGCGCCCGTGCTCGATGATCGCGCCCTGGTCCATGTAGACGACGCGGTCGGCGGCCTCGCGCGCGAAGCCGAGTTCGTGCGTCACGACCATCATGCTCATGCCGCTCCGCGCCAGCTCCTTCATGACCGCCAAGACCTCGCCGACGAGCTCGGGATCGAGCGCGCTGGTCGGCTCGTCGAACAGCATCAGCATCGGCTTCATGGCAAGCGCGCGGGCAATCGCGACCCGCTGCTGCTGGCCGCCGGAGAGCTGGGCGGGATACGCGTCCGCTTTGGCCGACAATCCGACGCGCCGCAGCAGCTCGATCGCCTCAGCGCGCACCTCGTCGGATTTTCGGCCTTGAACCTGGAGCGGACCCTCTGTGATGTTTTCGAGCGCGGTCTTGTGCGGAAACAGGTTGAAGCGCTGGAACACCATGCCGGTTTTCAGCCGTTGCCGCCCGATTTCGCGCTCGCTGAGCCGATGCAGTCGTCCGCCCTGCTCGCGCACGCCCAGGAGCTCGCCGTCGAGCCAGATGCCGCCGCTGTCGATCGCCGCGAGCTGGTTGATGCAGCGGAGCAGTGTGGTCTTGCCCGAGCCGGAGGCGCCGATCAGACACATCACCTCGCCGGGCCAGACGTCGAGCGTGACGCTCTTGAGAGCCTGGAACTCGCCGAAATTCTTGGCGACGGAGCGAATCGCGACGAGGGGTCTTGTCATCGCGCGAGCCGCAATGTGCCGCGCGCAAAACGGCGTTCGAGCAGCATCTGGAGCGGCGTCAGGATTGAGACGACGAGCAGGTACCAGAGCCCGGCCACGATCAGGAGCTCGATCACGCGCGAATTGGCGTAGTAGATGTTTTCGGCGTTGTGCAGCAGTTCCGGATACTGGATGACGCTGGCGAGCGAGGTCGCCTTCACCATGCCGATGAACTCGTTGCCGAGCGGCGGGATCACCACCCGCATCGCCTGCGGCAGCACGATCCGGCGCAGCGCACGCAGGCGTCCCATGCCAATCGCCTGCGCGGCCTCATATTGCCCGATATCGACTGACAGCATGCCGGCGCGCATCACTTCCGAGGTATAGGCACCCTGGTTGATGCCGAGCCCGAGCAGCGCGGCAAGGAACGGCGTCATGACGTCGACGGCGCGCGCACTCCACAGGCCGGGAATGCCGATGGTCGGAAACACCAGCGCGAGATTGAACCACAGCAGCAGTTGCAGGATCAGCGGCGTGCCGCGGAACAACCAAGTGTAGCCGGCGGCAACGGTCTTCAGTACCGGGTTGGGCGACAGCCGCATGATCGCGACGACGACGCCAAGGAAGATACCGAGCGCCATCGCCAGCACCGCCATCACCATGGTGTTGACGATGCCCTCTATGATCACCTTTGCGGTCAGGAAGCGGCCGACATAAGACCATTCGATCTGGCCGCCCGCAAAAGCGCGCCCGATCAATGCAAGCACGAGGACGATCAGCGCCGCGCTGAGCCAGCGAAACCAGTGCGGCTCGCGCGCGACCCGCATTCCCGACAGATCGGGAAAACCCTCCGCGAGTGCCGGTGCCGGCTTCATTGCGGCGCCGCGTTCAGCATGGGCTGGGCGACCGCGTTGCCGCCAAGGCTCCATTTGTCGAGGACGGCCTTGTAGGAACCGTCGGCGATCATCGCGATGAGCTTCTCGGTCACCACTTCACGAAGCGCCGCATCGTCCTTGCGGAACATGATGCCCTGATAGCCTTTGGCAAAGGGCTCGCCGATCACGCGGTATTTGCCGGGTTCCTGCGTCTGCGCATAAGGCAGCGTCTCGCTGCCCTGTACGGCGGCGTCGATACGGCCCTGCTTGAGCTGGTTGCGAACGTCGATCGAGTTCTCGCCCGGCACGTACTGGATCGCCGGCTTGCCGGCCGGCTCGCAATTCTGCTTGCTCCACTTCTCGATCTCGACCGGGAAGCTGGTGCTGCGGGTGGTCCCGACCTTCTTGCCGCAGAGATCGGTCGCAGCCTTGGCTTCGTTCTCCGCCATCACGAAGAACTGCGGGCCGGTCCCGAGATAATCGACGAAATCTGCGGTCTCGCGCCGCGAGGCGCGATCGGAGATGCCGGAGATGATGAAGTCGGCGCGCCTGGTCTGGAGCGACGGGATCAATTCGGCGAACGGCGTCTCGCTCCAGACGATCTTCAGGCTGAGCCGCTTGGCGAGCTCGTTCGCCAGATCGACGTCGAGCCCGACGAGCTCATTCGTTGCGGGATCGCGATATTCCATCGGCGCGTATGTCGAGTTGACCGTGAGCTTCAACGCGCCCGCCTGCTTGATCTCGGCCGGAAGCTCCGCCGCCTGCGCGGACGTGGCGGCCGTCAGCGCTGCGATGCCGAGGAAATACGAGAGGCGCGTCATATCGGCTCCTTTGCCAACGTTGCTGGAACGTCCTGTCAGTCCGCGTCGAGAACCGCGGGTTCGATGACGCCGGCGCGTTCGGTGATCACCCTGTATTGCTCCGGCCGCCGGTGCGCGGCGAAGTTGAACATCTTGTCCTTGCCCTGGCGGCAGAGGTCCAGATCGATATCGGCGACGATCACCTCGTCGGTCAGCGTTGCGGCCTGCGCGACGATGCGGCCATTGGGATCGACGATGCAGGAGCCGCCGATCAGCCCGGAGCCGTCCTCCTCGCCCGCCTTCGCCACCGAGATCGCCCAGGTCGCGTTCATATAGGCGTTGGCCTGCGTCACCAGCGTGGAGTGGAAGGTGCGCAAGGAGGCATCTTCCGTGCTACCGCCATTGGGATCATAGGCCGCCGAATTGTAGCCGATGCAGACAAGCTCGACGCCCTGCAGGCCAAGCACGCGCCAGGATTCCGGCCAGCGGCGATCGTTGCAGATCATCATGCCCATAATGGCGTGGGCCCAGGCCGAGCCGGCGCGGAAGGCCGGAAAGCCGAGGTCGCCATAGTCGAAATAGCGTTTCTCAAGCTGCTGGTAGCGCGCACCTTGTCGCGGCTCGACCGAGCCCGGCAGGTGCACCTTGCGATAGCGGCCGAGCAGCTCGCCGTCGCGGTCAACCAGGATGGCGCAATTGTAGCGGCGTCCATCCGGCGTCAGCTCGGCATAGCCAACATAGAAGCCGACGCGCAGCGCACGCGCACGGTCAAACAAGGCGGCGACGTTCGGGTTCGGCATTCCGCGTTCGAAATAATGGTCGAGCGCGTCGCCTTCGAGCAACCAGCGCGGAAAGAATGTGGTGAAGGCAAGCTCGGGAAACACCACGAGGCTGGCGCCGCGGCCGGCCGCCTCTTCCAGCAGCGCAAGCATCCGCGACAGCGTATGCTCGCGCGGATCGGCTTTTTGCGTCGGCCCCATCTGTGCGGCGGCAGCGCGAAGGACACGAACCAAGATTGCCTCCAATCTGTGCGCAGTGGCGCCTCAATGGGCGGATGAACCCTTTGATGCGACGTGCAAATCCGCGGCCATTACGCGGAAGCGGGGCTGCAAAATCAATTCGTTCTGCTATGATGTTTTGGCCCAGAGTATAATCGGCAGTGATATGAACCTGCGCCAGCTCGAGATTCTCCGCGCCGTCATCCGCCACCGCACCACGGTTGCGGCCGCCGACGAACTGGCGCTGTCGCAGCCTGCCGTCAGCAATGCGCTGAAGACGATGGAGGCGCAGGCGGGTTTTGCGCTGTTCGAGCGCGTCAACAACCGGCTGTTTCCGACCACGGAAGCGATGGCGCTCTACAAGGAGAGCGAGGCGATCTTCGCGCTGCACGCAAAGCTCGAGAACCGCGTGCGCGATCTGCGCGAGAACCGCTCCGGGCATCTCGCGCTGGTCGCGACGCCGCCGCTCGCCTACAGCATCATCCCCGCGGCGCTGTCAGGCTTCCTGCGCCGCCGCCCGGAGACGCGGGTGTTCTTCGACGTGCGGCGCTATGAGGGCATCATCGAAGGCGTGCTCAACCGCGTCGCCGAGCTCGGCTTCGCGCTCGGGCTGACACATCATCCGGGCATCGCCCATGAGGTGGTGCACACCGGCGAGATGGTCTGCGTGCTGCCGCCGCAGCACCCGCTCGCCGACCGGCCGGTGATCTCGGCAGCCGACCTGTCCGGCCTGCCCTTCATCGGGCTCGAGCGCGGCACGCGGCTTGGCGAGGCCGTGCGCGACAGTTTCGCACGCGCCGGCGCGCCGTTCCAGCCGACCGTCGAGGTGCGCTACTGCAACACGGCCTGCGTGCTCGCCGCCGCTGGCGTCGGCGCCGCGGTGGTCGATCCCTTCTCGCCACGGCAGAACGGCGGGACCGGCCTCGCCGTACGGCCGTTCGCGCCGACGACGCACGCCGTGGCCTATATGCTATGGTCGGAAGCCGAGCCGCTGTCGCGCCTGGCCAAGGCGTTTCTCAACGAGGTCCGGAAAGAGAGTGCGCTGCTGGAGCGCACAGCGCCACACCAACAACATGGGGCAGGAAGCGACTGAGCTTGACCTTTACCGGAGGGCACATGGCACGCATCACCATCATCGAGACCGGACAGGTCCCACAAAAATATTGCGAGCGCCACGGTTCATTCCCGGACATGTTCGAGCGCATGGTCCGCGCCGAGGATCCGACAGCTACGGTCGAAATCGTCAGCATCCCGAACGGCGATGCGCTGCCCGATCCGCGCAATTTGGAGGCGGTGCTGATCACCGGCGCGGCCGCCGGCGTCTATGACGGGCTCGACTGGATCGCGCCGCTGGAAGATTTCGTGCGCACGGCCTACGCCAACAGGACACCCATGGTCGGCGTCTGCTTCGGCCATCAGTTGATCGCGCAGGCGCTCGGCGGCACCGTGCGCAAGTCGGAGAAGGGCTGGGGCATCGGCCGGCACGTCTATCAGGTGCTGCCGGACAACGGCGTCGTTGACGGCGAAGCGGTCGCCATCGCCTGCTCGCATCAGGACCAGGTGATGGAGCCGCCCAACGATGCGCTGACGATCCTCTCCTCCGATTTCACCCCGCATGCCGGCCTGCTCTACGCCAACGGCGCGACGCTCACCCTGCAGCCGCATCCGGAGTTCGACGTGGAGTTTGCGCAAGTGTGCTGCGAGCTGCGCATCGGCAAGGCGCCGGAGGATGTCGTTGCCACCGCGAGGGAATCACTGGCGCAGCCGATGGATCACGCCAAGCTTGGTGGCGCGATTGCAAGGTTTCTGGCGAAGCGTACGGCAACGTAGTCCGCAGCTCTCGCCACGCAGACTCTTCCCTTCTCCCCTTGTGGGAGAAGGTGGCGCGAAGCGCCGGATGAGGGGTCTCTATCCGCGGATTCAATCGCGAGAGGTGCTCGCTGAGGGAGACCCCTCACCCGTCTCGCCGCTTCGCGGCGAGCCACCCTCTCCC
>NZ_JADPJF010000070.1:381670-383658 GCF_023073295.1 Bradyrhizobium sp. 23
CAGAACGGATCCGTCCCCAGCCCCACCACATCCGCAGGCCTCGGCCCCGGTGCCGGCCAGTGAAACCGCCGGTCCTTCTCCGCAATCGCGATGTCGTTGATCGAGGCCTCGCGGCGCCGCATCAGGCCGTGCTCGTCGAACTCCCACTGCTCGTTGCCGTAGGAGCGATACCACTGGCCGCTCGCATCGTGCCATTCGTACTGGAAGCGAACCGCGATGCGGTGTTCGTCAAACGCCCAGAGGTCCTTGATCAGGCGGTAGTCGTGCTCCTTCTCCCATTTGCGGGTGAGGAACGTGACGATGGCCTCGCGCCCCTGAAAAACCTCGGAGCGATTGCGCCAGCGGCTGTCCTCGGTATAGGCGAGCGAGACGCGCACCGGGTCGCGCGAGTTCCAGGCATCCTCGGCCATGCGGGCCTTTTGCGCTGCGGTCTCACGGGTAAAGGGCGGGAGCGGCGGGCGCGACATGAGGGCCTCATCGGTTGGCGGGAGTGCAATCTATCGCCGCGCGCGGAGGAGTCGAGAGGCCGTCCGCTATCGCCCGATCACGAAATCAGATCAGCCTTCATCAAGGCGCGGATCGATTTCGGGATCGGCTGGGCACGTCCGCCGCTGATGAAGGCGACCTGCACCTCGGCTTTGACCAGCACGACTTCGCCGCGCCGCACCTCCTGCGCCAGCATGATGGAGGCGCCCTTCACGGCGACCGGCCAGGTCACGACATCGAGCACGTCGTCCATCCGGGCAGGCTTGAGGAAATCGAGATGCATCGAGCGCACCACGAAGGCGAAGCTTGCCTCTTCCGCCCCGGCCTGCTCGAACAATGCCTGCTGCTCGGCGCCCATCAGCCGCAGATGATTGGTCCGCCCGCGCTCCATGAAGCGCAGATAGTTGGCGTGATAGACGATGCCGGAAAACTCTGGCTTGCCAAAATCGCAACACAGCGCCTTGATTTCATTGGGACGTTGGAGGGCTATAGCGTAAACGAGCGTAGATTTTTCGGCGCCCCTCCCATGGCGAACCGCAGCGCCTTCGGGATACGTTGCGCTTTTCCACCGGAAATAAAGGCCACGCGCACGCGGGCCTTGACCAAAAGATCGTCCCCGCGCCTGCATTCCTGCAGCAGGGTAGCCGACGCTCCTTTCACCTCTGCGGGGACTGTGATGATGTCAAGCCGGTCGTCCAAGGCCGCCGGTTAGGAAATCGATTGTCATTGAGCGGACAACGAAGGCAAAGCTAGGCGCGTCGTTCTGGGCTTTTTGAGTAGTTCTCGCTGATTGGTTCCGAGCAAGCGCAAGTAATTCGTTCTGCCGCGTTCGATGAAGCGCAAAAGTTGGCGTGATAAACAATCTGTCCGGCGTCCGTATCTGCGAAATAGACGCGGACCTGCATGTGATGGCGGCCGTCGCGAATTTCACCGTCAAGAGAAGCTGTCACAGTACGATTCATCTTATTGCTGTTCCGAGAACGAATCGTCTTGCACAGAGACGCTTTTCTGAGCAATCGCCCAAGCTTTTGGGCTCAGCTCCTGCAATCTGAAAATTCAGCGCCCTGCGTGTGAATCCTTCTCGACGAGTCTTCGACTCTCAGGTCAAAGTAAGTACTCCTGCACTTCCAGGAGTTCCAGGAGTTCCAGCAGTTCCAGCAGTTCCAGCAGTTCTTCGAGGGTCGGCTTATCGTTCAAGCACCAACTCCGCATCCTTGTAGCGAAGATGGCGAGAAGCGGCCCTTCACGCGCACCACCGGGTTCACAGGCACTTGCGTGAGCCCCTGGGGAGCATGTGCTCCCAGGCTGCGGCATGAACGGCCTCGGTCTCTCACGACGCATCGCCGTGATTTCCGGCGGTTGCGGCGACATCGGCCGAGCCGTGCGCGAGCGGCTAATCTAATCTCCTTAGACGCGAACTAGTCGTCCGTGAACAAGGCACTAAGCGATTGAGCAGGAGTCAGTTTTCCGGTTGCGGCGGCATTTGAGATTGCAGGGATTGG